>RGCY01000114.1 GCA_009918865.1 Actinomycetota bacterium | reverse complement strand
TACTGTGTTGGACTCGGTGTGCCTTTCCTGTTGATTGCAGTGTTCGGGCAACGCGCTGCAACGGGAATGGCTTTTCTGCGCCGCCACACTCGCACTTTGAACATCGCTGGCGGTGTGATGCTTGTTGTCCTTGGTGTTTTGCTCGTCACGGGATTGTGGGCTGACGTTGTTGTGTGGTTGCAGACTCGCGGCCCGGGATGGACTCCGCCGTGGTGACCTGGTTGCGATGGGGCTGGCGCACGCTCACCAGCATGCGCACCGCATTGCTGTTGCTCCTGCTGTTGGCCCTTGCAGCCATCCCTGGGTCAGTATTTCCACAACGCGAAATTGACCCGGCGCGTGTGCAGGATTACCTCTCGAAGCATCCCGGCGTTGGCGTGTGGCTAGACCGACTTGGCATGTTCACTGTCTACCGCTCACCTTGGTTTGCCGCCATCTATTTGTTGCTCTTCATTTCACTCATTGGGTGTGTTGCACCGCGCACACTTGAGCACGCCCGGGCACTGCGGATGCCGCCACCAGTTGCACCATCGAGGTTGTCACGTCTTCCATCGCATGCATTGATATCAGTGCCATCGCTGGCGAGTACCACAGTCGTTGCCACTGCAGCGGATGCGTTGCGCAAGCGGCGCTGGCGCGTGCGCGTGGCCCCAGACTCGAGTTGGCTTTCCGCCGAACGTGGTTACCTTCGCGAGACGGGTAACTTGCTCTTTCATTCAGCGTTGCTGCTGTTGGTTGTCGGTGTCGGGTTGGGTAAAGGCACCGGCGCCGAAGGGCGAGTTGTGATTCCGGTCGGTGGAAGTTTTAGCAACTCACTTGCGCAATACGATGATTTTCGTTCCGGTCCATTTTTCAACCGTGCATCGTTGCAGCCGTTCTCTGTGAAGTTAGACAAATTCGATGTGTCCTTTGAACGCAAAGGCACGCAACGTGGTGCGCCACGCAAGTTTGATGCCTATCTAAGTGTGCGTGAAAAATTCGGCGGACCCACACGCAAAGAACTCGTGCAAGTCAATCATCCGCTGTCAATCGGCGCAATGAAGGTTTACTTGACTAGCCATGGGTATGCGCCGCAGTTCACAGTGCGCGACAAGAGTGGTGACATCGTGTGGCAGGACAGCGCCATCTTTGCTCCCGAAGGTGGCAATCTGCTATCTCGTGGGGCGGTGAAAGTTCCCGACTCGCGTCCACAGCTTGGATTTCAAGGAGTGTTTGCACCGACCGGATTGGTCGACCCACAGCGAGGTTTGCAGTCGGTGTTTCCAGACTTGGACAACCCACGAGTCTTTCTGGGTGCTTTCAGCGGTGATTTAGGTCTCGATGAAGGAACTCCCCAGAATGTTTTCTCTCTCGACACAAGTCGGATGACTCGGCTGGGCATTGCGCCACTGCGGGTCGGCGACTCTTGGGAGTTGAGTAACGGTGCACGCATCACCTTTGATGGTGTTGTTCGCTGGGCATCGTTCGTGGTCGCAAGTGATCGCACCGAAGGAATCGTGCTCGCTGGTGCGCTGCTCGCAATTCTCGGTTTGTTGCTGTCACTGTTCGTGCCACGTCGGCGCTTGTTCCTCAGACCGGTTGAGTCTTCGGAACTAGGAATTAGGCACTCGGCGGATGACACGACTAACCACCAGCACTTCGAAGTCGCCGGGCTGGTGCGAAGTGGCGCGGATACGCTTGCCAACGACACGGCGGAACTTGCGACCGCGCTGCGCGGCACAGTGGTGGAAACCAATGCCCGCGCTGCGGATGTGCCTGATAGGGAGAGACAGGAGCAGACATGACCGATGAAATGCTGAGTCTGTTTTCAACGTACTTTGCTTATGCCGGGCTTGTCGTCTCAACATTGGCATTTGGTTTCTTCATTGCATCGTTCTCGCTCAGCCGCACTGCGGACACCCCTGCCGAGCAACCGGTGTTGGTCACCGCCGGCGCGCCTTCTGATGTCAATGGCGCGGAATCTGTGATGCCCTCGCTAGGTCAGCCAGTGCGTGGCCAGCGGTGGGCGAATATCGGTATGTCCTTGTCATGGCTTCAAGCAGGTGTGTTGCTCGCGGCTGTCGTGCTGCGTGGATTGTCAGCGCATCGGTGGCCGCTAGGCAATATGTATGAGTTTGCGATTTTTGGTGCTTTCGGTGTGACCGCAGCATTCGTGATTGCATCACTTCGCACCGATGTGCGCTGGCTTGGTGTGTTGATTTCCGGATTCGTGCTGTTGGATGTTGGCGTTGCTGTGATGGTGCTGTTTACGGAAGTTGCGCCATTGGTTCCAGCTTTGCATTCGTACTGGCTGGCAATTCACGTCACCGCAGCCGTTCTCTCCACCGGGGGATTCACCCTCGGTTCAGGGGCTTCGCTTGCCTACCTCGCTGTCGAGCGTGCACGCCGTCGCACGGAGGTTGGGCAGCCAGTGCGCTTCACCCGGTGGGTAGCCGCGCGTGTGCCGGATCAACGACGTTTGGATGCGTTTGCTTATCGCGTACACGCGTTCACATTTCCGCTTTGGACTTTTGCGGTGGTCGCCGGTGCCATCTGGGCGCAAGCCGCATGGCACCGTTACTGGGGTTGGGATCCAAAGGAAACCTGGTCCTTTGTCATTTGGGTCGTGTATGCGGCCTATCTCCACGCCCGTGCAACCGCAGGTTGGAAAGGTGCTCGCGCCGCTTGGATTTCAGTGTGGGGATTTATCGCAGTGTTGTTTAATTTCTTTGTGGTGAACATCCTGTTCGTCGGGCTTCACTCATACAGCGGCGTGTGAGCGAACGATGATTCGTGTCCTCCTTGCACTCGGTTTAGTGGCTCTTGTGCTATTGATTTGGTCAGCATTCGACGTTGCGATGACGCGCACTCCACACGTGGGAAGGAAGGGCGTCTGGCTCGCGATTGTTTTGCTGCTACCCATCATCGGTCCGGTTGCTTGGATTGTGCGAGGTCGCCCCAGGCGAATCACGCCACCGCGACGTGGGCGCGGGCCAGACGACGACCCGGATTTCTTGCGCAATCTCTGACTATTCCTGCATGCCGGCCGACTCCTCATAAGTGACGGTATTGACAGCATCGGTGTTCGGATTGCGAACACGCGCATCGCAATCTGCGAGTCAATGCCTAGCGTCACGACATGCCCACCATTGAACACCGGAACCTTGGAGATTGCGCCCTGGTCGTCACCGCGGAAGATGCATGGCTGTTGCCACTTGATGACCAACATGAGCCAGTGATGATTGCCCTGCCTTTTGGAAGTGGTGAACTCGATCACGTCATCCGTTCACGACACCAACGCGCTCATCGTCCATACCAGTACCTGCAAGTGTTTTTCGAAGCGATTGCGAAGCGACTAGTTGATGTCGAAGACATTGTGTTAGTCGGTCACGGTCATGGGAAAGGAAACGCTGCCCAGGGTTTGCGTGATCATCTTCGCGACTATGAACCGGGTATCGCGCAGCGAATTCGCTGCGAACTTAACGCTGACTTGAGTGCACGCACACCCCGACAGTTAGTCCTACTCGCGCGTGATGCTTTGAATCGTGAACGTCAGATGCAGCCCGAGAGCGGTTGAGACTGCAGTTGAAAGCGCAACGAGGTAATCCGGTCTTGCGTTGACATCAAAGGTATGCGCGCCCGCGAATTTGTCTCGGTCTGAGAAGTCCAACACCGCACATCCAGCCTCCACGCGTGCAATTCGTGCATCGAAAAGTGCGAGCCAGGCAGTTCGATTGGAACGTTCCAACTCGTCAAGCACTTCCAGCCATCGTGCGCGAAGGAGCGACAACACGGCGTTGTCATCAAGCGTCATGAGTGTGCAATCGCCAGGGTGAGCACAACAACCCCAGTGACAAGTGCCAAGCGGCCCGTGCCTGCCAGCACAGTCACAAGATCGCGGCCCTGCGCACCTTGGTGCACCTTGCGCGCAAGTGGTAGAGCACCAAACGTGACAAGCATCGGGGCAAACCAAGCGGTTGGCGTGGGTAGGATAAGCGCGCAGCCGAGGCCGATGAACACGGCCGCAAGCGCCAACATCAACACAAATGCAAAACGTGCTCGCTGGTCACCAAGGCGCACTGCGAGCGTCCGCTTGCCATGTGTCACATCAGTGCCGATGTCGCGGATGTTGTTCGCCATTAACACCGCCGCCGCAAGCAACCCTTGCGCCGAGCCGAACCACCATGTGGCTCCGTGCACGTCGCCGGTTTGAACAATGTTCGTACCGAGTGCTGCCGCGAGTCCAAAGAAGAGAAAGACAAAGACTTCTCCGAGACCGGCGTATCCATAAGGTCTAGAACCACCGGTGTAGAACCAAGCAGCGGGTATTGACGCCGCTCCGATTACTAAGACCAACCAATGACCACTTGCTGCGGCCACCGCAAGACCGACTGCCGCCGC
>RGCY01000113.1 GCA_009918865.1 Actinomycetota bacterium | reverse complement strand
GTGCTGCTCCAGCATCCGCAGTTTCAGACACAGGTGCTGACATCCCCGGCACGCGTGGCAGCAGGGTTCGAAATTGGAGTGTGTCAAAAAGTGTGCGTACTGCGGCAGCGTCCGGCGCTGGTAGGGCGAGACTGTCGATGGTTGCGGCAACGTCAACATCATCGCGCAGTTGCGTGAGTTCGCGGTTCAGGCGGACCTGGTCAACACTTGCCCGGAGCGAGTCGCCAACTTTGCCGGACACCTCATCTGCGTGCGTGATCAGATTTTCAAGGGTGTCAAACTGCACCAACCACTTTGCCGCCGTCTTCTCCCCCACCCCTGCAATACCTGGAAGATTGTCGCTTGGGTCACCGCGCAACGCTGCATAGTCTGCATATTGATCGGGTCGAAGCCCGTACTTCTCCACCACAAGTCCAGGCGTGGTTCGCTGCAGATCACTCACGCCTTTGCGTGGGTACAGCACCGTCACATGGTCGTTGACTAACTGGAATGAATCACGGTCTCCAGTGAGAATGTCGACGTCAAAGCCAGCACTCTGCGCGCGCTTAGTCAACGTGGCAATGATGTCATCGGCTTCGAACCCCTCGGCTTCAAACATGGGGATTCCAAGTGCAGTCAAGACTTCTCGGATGAGTCCAACCTGCCCACGAAAAGATGGCGGGCTAGCACTCCGGGTTGCCTTGTATTCCGGAAAGCGCTCGCTGCGAAATGTCTTTCTTGACACATCAAATGCCACTGCTGCGTGACTGGGTTGTTCGTCTCGCAACACATTGAGCAGCATTGATGTGAAGCCATACACGGCATTAGTGGGTTGGCCAGTCGTGGTGGCGAAGTTTTCTTCCGGTAGCGCATGGAATGCGCGATATGCCAATGAGTGCCCGTCGAGTAACAGAAGTTTGGGGCGAGCGCTCACGCGGTCGGACTATACGCGCCACAAGCAATCGCGGTGCAGTGTTGCGATGTGGTGCCGTGGGTGGGATTCGAACCCACACTGTGTGGTGTTTGAGACCACCCTCTCTACCGTTGGAGTACCACGGCGCGTGTGGAGCACAGCCTACGCGAGCCTCAGGGTGAAGGGGAACGACCGGGGACCGCAACCGCAATGCGCGCTAGAACCCCATTGACGAATCCTGCCGACTCGTCGGTTGACAAATCCGATGCTAATTCGACGGCTTCGCTTAGAACGACTGAGACGGGCACATCTGGTTGGTGCATCAACTCAAAGACAGCGAGTCGCAGAATGCAGATGTCCACGACCGGCATCCGATCGAGTTCCCAGCCCCGCGAATACTGCGCAATGGTCTCATCGATGTCACTGCGATGCGTGCACACGCCTTGCACCAAGCTTGTGGTGAAGGGGTTGAGTGCAATCTCTGGGTCATCGGCGCGGCTTTGCAACACATCCAATGGTTCAAGCCCACGCAGTTGCGACTCGAACAAAATGTCCAAAGCGCGCTTGCGAGCCTTGTGGCGCGCCTTCACGACGATGCGCGGCCGAGATAAGACCCATCACGCGTGTCAATGCGCACTTTCTCGCCTGAACCGACGAACAGCGGCACCTGGACTTCAGCACCAGTCTCCAACGTTGCTGGCTTGGTGCCTGCGTTGGAGCGGTCACCTTGAAGGCCGGGTTCGGTGTAGGTGATGGTCAGTTCCACACTCGCAGGCAATTCCACGTACAGCGGTGCGCCTTCATGCTGGGCGACGATGGCACCCTGGTTTTCAAGCAGGTACTTGCCGCCATCCGCGACGACAGAATCCGGCACATTGACCATTTCAAATGACTGTTTGTCCATGAAGACCCAGTCATCGCCATCACGGTAGAGATATTCCATATCGCGCTTGTCGACCACCGCAGTTTCAACTTTCACACCAGCGTTGAATGTGCGCTCAACAACTTTGCCCGTGAGAACCTGCTTGAGCTTGGTGCGAACGAAAGCCGGGCCTTTACCTGGCTTGACATGTTGAAACTCCACGACGGTCCAGAGTTGACCATCGATATTGAGAACCATGCCGTTCTTGAGGTCGTTCGTCGTTGCCACAGGGTTTCCTTCGCTCAGCACAACTCGCGCAGTTCGCGCGGTGTGGTTGTTAGTGATTCTGCATCGGTAGTGCCCACCACCAGCGTGTCTTCAATCCTCACTCCGCCTTTGCCGGGCAGATAGACACCAGGTTCGATGGTGACGGCTTGACCGGCGGCAAGGATACCGGCGCCGTTAGGGGCGAAGAACGGCTCCTCATGGATTTGCAAACCGACCCCGTGGCCGAGCCCATGAATGAATGCATCGAGATAGCCGACGTCCGCAAGCACAGCGCGCACGGCTGCATCGACTTCACCGAGCGTCACTCCTGCTCGCAATGCATCGCGCCCCGTTTTCTGAGCCGCAGCGACTGCAGCGTGAATCTCAACCTGCCATGGTGACGGTGGTCCAATCACGAAGGTGCGCGTTTCATCTGCGTGGTAGCCGTCTGCGAGTGCACCGAAGTCAATTTTCAGCAAATCCCCACGTTCTATCGGGCGGTCGGTCGGGCTGTGATGTGGAATGGCACTGTGCGGCCCGGCTGCCACGATGCTCTCGAAGGCGCGACCATCGGCCCCAAGTTCGACCATTGCGGACTCCAAGATGAATGCGAACTGCTTCTCGGACATGCCCACATGAAGCCGCTGCAACGCCACCTCAAGTGCGGCATCGCTGAGTTCACATGCGCGACGTAGCGCCGCGATTTCATACTCGTCTTTATCCATCCGCAATGTCGGCAGTGTGAAGGTCATGGCATCGACGGCGATGCCATGACCTGCAGACACTTCAGCGAGCCGGCGCAGACCTGCCACTGTGGCGATGGATTCATCCACAAGAACATGCTTCACACCGGCTTCAGCAAGCCGCGCCATGATGGACACCATCGGCGGTCTGGCCGGGATGTAGACCTCAATGTCGGGGCAGTCCGCACGCGCGCGTTCGGTGTAGCGGTTGTCAGTGATGAGGAATTGCGCGACGGAGCCCACCATCACCTGACCAGATTGACTAGTCACTCCGGTGAATCCTGTGAGCCAGCGGACATCCACGGGATTGGTCACATAGAGCGCCGAATCTTCAGGTGTCGCCATGTCTTCCAGTAGCCGACGTCGACGAGCGGCGTAATCGGGGGCCATGTGATTCCTTTCGCTGCGGACGTGACGGTCTTGTTGATTGCGGTCAGTGAGGCGAAGCGTCATGGACTGCGAAACGCCACGCAAGAGTTCGGCAGTGCTACTTCTCCACTGGTTGCATGGCTGCAATTGCCTGCAGAGCAAGAATGTAGGAGAAGACGCCAAACCCACTTATAACGCCACTCGCAACCGCGGACACCACAGATGTATGGCGGAATTCTTCGCGTGCGGCTGGGTTCGTCAGGTGCACTTCAATCAGCGGACCTGCGAGCATTGCGCAAGCATCGCGTAGCGCATACGAATAATGGGTGAACGCGGCTGGATTCAAGATCACAGGCGCTTGGGCATCTGCCGCGTCGTGAAGCCAACCGATGAGTTCAGTTTCGGAGTCGGTCTGTCGCACCTGCACTTCGAGTCCAAGACTTTCGCCCGCTTGCGTGCAGTAGTTAATGAGGTCTTCATGGGTCGCCGAACCGTAGACATCGGGTTCACGCGAACCAAGACGCCCAAGGTTCGGTCCGTTGAGGATGAAAACCTTCATCATGGCTCCTGACTCACCTGATGCGCGCTGGTTCGTTTCCCTACTCGCGTCAAGTGTGGGAATGTGGTCTGCGAAAGAGAAGACACGAATTGTGCCGCGTGCATATGCAAGGTCACACCCCAGTCTCGCGGGTGCGTTGGAACGCCTGGTCGAGACTCGAGCGATCCACTGTGTCACACATGAAAACATCGCCGGCAGCGCGCAGCAACACAAAGCGCAGCACACCTGCCCGAGCCTTCTTGTCTCGGCGCATCAGCGCCACCATCTCATCGAGATTGTCTTGACGATGTGATGTGGGCACATGCAGCACTGCTAGCGCCGTTCGATGCGATTCTGCGAGACCTGCAGGAGCATGACCAAGTGCTTCACTGAGCTCAGCAGCGAACACCATGCCGATGGCAACTGCATCTCCATGGCGCATGAGGTAGCCGCTTTCGGCCTCAAGAGCGTGACCGAATGTGTGTCCGTAGTTGAGAATCTCCCTGCTGACCCCCGTGGAAGTCCCTTGCTCTTTGAAATCTGAATTCACCACGTTTGCTTTTACTTCAATCGCACGGGTTACGATTTCAGCAAGCGCCGGTGAATCACAATCGAAGATGTCAGCACCAGCATCACTGCACACTTGCACGATGGTTGTGTCCGCAATGAGGCCGCATTTGACTGCTTCCACCAATCCAGCTGCGTAGTCAGCGCGCGGAAGTGTGCGCAGAGTGGATGT
>RGCY01000112.1 GCA_009918865.1 Actinomycetota bacterium | reverse complement strand
CATCAACGCGCAACTGCTCGGAAATGCCAACACCACCATGGTGGGCAACGTGGTGGACGCACGATTCCTCATCAACTCGGACTACCCAACCGCATCAGTTCTGTCATTCACCTTGATGGCCATCATCTTGGCGATGGTGTTTGTCTATGTGCGACGCGCTGGCACTGAGGAGTTGGTCTGACATGGCGCGTTGGTGGAGTCGCAATGTGTTGCGCATCTATGCAGTTCTTGCCCTGGGCTACCTGCTACTGCCGGTGGCTTACACACTCGCCTTCTCCTTCAACGATGCTGGCAAAAGCAACCTGATTTGGAAGGGTTTCACGCTGCGCGCGTGGCAGGGCATCTGTGACGCACCAGATGTCTGCTCGGCAGTGCGTAATTCTCTGATTGTCGGTCTGCTTGCAACACTTCTTGCGACAGTGCTCGGCACCATGATTGCGTTTGCCCTTGGCCGCCATCAGTTCCGTGGTCGTTCCGCAACCAACCTGCTGATTTTCTTGCCGATGGCCACACCCGAAGTTGTGCTTGGTTCATCTCTGCTCGCGCTGTTCGTGAACATGGGCGGAGGGTTGCTCGGTTTCCCGGCAGTGCTGCTCGCTCATGTGATGTTCTGCATCTCCTTTGTGGTGGTCACTGTCAAAGCGCGCATTGCATCGTTAGATCCGCGCCTTGAGGAAGCGGCGCGTGATCTATATGCCGATGAGCGGCAAACCTTCATGAAAGTCACACTGCCGCTTGTGATGCCAGGCATTGCCGCAGCCGCACTGCTGTCATTTAGTTTGTCTTTTGATGATGTCATCATCACTAACTTCAATTCAGGGTCAAACTTCACAACATTTCCGAAGTTCATCTGGACGTCAAGTCTGCGTGGCATTCCACCACAAGCAAATGTGATTGCATCGCTGATGTTTGCCGTTGCACTCGCAGCCGTCGTGATTGGTCAAATCAACACGGCCCGACGAGCGAAAGGTCTCATCGCATGAGCCGCTATGGCAGCCAGTTCGGTCCTGACTACACATTTCTCGGTGTGCCCACCTGCGACATCAACGAACCCGACACATGGGCAGATGCCAAAGTCGTCATCGTTGGCGCACCGTTCGATGGTGGCACGTCGTATCGCAGTGGTGCGCGCTTCGGTCCTTCAGCAATGCGCGCTGCCTGCTACCTCGCTCACGATGGCTCCCGGCCGTCTCTGGCAATGCGTGTGGACGGCTTGAAAGATCTCGGCGTGGTTGACGCCGGTGATGTTGAGATGTTCTCAGGCGATGCTGAACGCTCGTGTGCAGCGCTTGAAGGAGTTGTGCAGCGCATCGCGGCCGCAGGCAAGGTGCCGCTGGTTCTCGGTGGCGACCACACCATCACGTGGCCCAATGTCACAGGAGTGGCGCGTGCCGCTGGCTGGGGCAAAGTCGGCGTCATCCACTTTGATGCACATGCCGACACTGGTGATATCGAGTTCGGCTCTTTGGTTGGGCATGGCCAACCGATGCGTCGTCTCATCGAATCCGGTGCTGTGCGTGGTGACCGCTTCCTGCAGATTGGTTTGCGCGGTTACTGGCCCGGTCCGGAAACACTGTCGTGGATGGCCGAGCAGGGCATGCGCTCATACGAAATGACGGAAATCACCAGCCGTGGGTTTGATGTCTGCCTGAATGAAGCAGTTGCCACAGCTCTCGACGGTTGCGATGCGGTATATCTCTCCGTGGATGTTGATGTGGTTGACCCCGGTTCTGCGCCAGGCACCGGCACGCCGGAACCAGGGGGATTGAGTTCACGACAACTTTTAGACGCCGTGCGCGCAATCTGCTACCGGGTGCCGGTCGTTGGAGTAGACATCGTGGAAGTAGCACCGCCATTCGACCATGCAGACATCACTGCATTGCTTGGAAACCGAGTGGCACTCGAAGCCTTATCTGCCATGGCTCGCAGAGCCGCAGACTCGGCAAATGGGGGAACTTGGGATCCGAATACCCCACTGCTCGCGGAACGCTGACCACAATCTGTGCGTCAGAGAAGCAACCGCAGCAGTATGGGAGGAGCAGCCATGAAGAGGTTTGGGGTCGCCGTGGCGGTTGTAGCGCTCATGTCTGGAGCCGCTGCGCCGGTGATGGCAGCGAGTAACTCGGGTCGCATCGGCGCCGTATCGTTTTCCGGTAGCAGCACTGCCTTGAGCACGAGTGCTAAGGCCGCATTGACCGCGATGACCGCCGATTTGAAGAGCACAAGTGCGGTTCGCCTTGAGGCCTATGGCGGAATGTCATCAGCAGTGTCGAAGTCAAAAGCAAATTCGCGTGCTGCTGCGCGAGCCGCAGCCGTGCAAGCCTGGCTGAAATCCAAAGGCGTGGGTGGTGCGGTCACAGTGGTGAACAAAGGTTGGGCGAGTTCAGCAGGGTCTGACAAAGGTAACCGCGTTGAACTAGTCGCTACCGCAAAGAAAGTCACATTCAAAGTGACATCCACGTCTGGACCATCACTGGACTCAGCAGCTGTGACGGTGTGCGATGTCACGCCGACTAGTGCATCCGTGACTGTGGGCTCGAGTGTGAAGATGGCGGTCATCACAAAGGCAGTTGCGAAGTGTGAGTGGACTCTCACACTCCCGGCCGTTGCTGTTGGTGCAGATTCCACGGTGAATGTGACGTTGACCTGTCCCACCGAGAACACCGATGGCACTCCTGGCACCGATGCGCTGCTGGAGGTGCAGGTCGCAACCCCGTGGACGGCTCCAGATGTCGCGAGCCGCTCGGCAGAGTCTGGTTCGATGGTGGCGACACTCACGGGCGTGAAAGCCAATGCCAAGACAGCGAGTCTGGGCACACTGGTGGCATCGATTCCACGAGTACCTTGAGAGCGGCCATAGACGCGGCACGGTGATGCACTAGGCACAAGCGTTGAGGGCGCAACGTCAAACGCCGAGCGCATCCATGCTCTAACGAAGGTGATAGCCAAGCCATTTCACGACCAACGCAGTCCTCAAGCGAAAACCTTCATAAAAGTTGTGGGCCGATCAGAACTCTGATCGGCCCACAACTTTTTTTGTTCTAACTCAGGTCAAAGTTGCGAACCCATCGCGCAAAATGTCCATCGCCTCATTCAACAGTGCATCGCTGATGGACAGCGGTGGAAGGAACCGCAACACATTGCCGTAGGTGCCAGCAGTGATGACCAGCACGCCGTTTGCGTGACAGTGGGCAACCACTGCAGACACAGCCTGCGCATCCGGCTCTTTGGTGCCAGGCTTCACGAGTTCAATCGCAATCATCGCTCCACGACCGCGCACATCACCAATGCGACCACCAGAAACGGCTGCGATGTCCGTCAAACGTGAACGCAGCAACGCCTCAATTTCAGTGGCGCGCGCCATCAAACCATCGGCTTCAATCGTCTCGAGCACGGCAAGGGCCGCAGCACACGCCAACGGGTTGCCGCCATATGTGCCACCCAAGCCACTAACGTGGATGGAATCCATGATGTCTGCGCGGCCAGTGACTGCGGACAGCGGTAGACCGCCTGCAATGCCCTTGGCGACGGTGATGAGGTCCGGCACCACACCTTCATGCTCGGATGCAAACCATGCGCCGGTGCGTGCCACACCTGTCTGCACTTCATCGGCAATGAACACGATGCCATTGGCAGTGCAGAACTCACTCAACGCTGGCAAGAACCCAGGCGCTGGCACGATGAAACCGCCTTCACCCATGATGGGTTCAATCATGATGGCGGCAACATTGGCAGCGCCAATTTCCTTCTCAATCTTCAGCAATGCTTCACGCGCAGCATCCGCACCGCTTTTGCCATCGCGGAAGGGGTACGACGTCTGCACGCGGTAAATCTCGGGCGCGAATGGGCCGAAGCCATCTTTATACGGCGCGTTCTTCGCAGTTAACGCCATCGTCAAGTTCGTGCGACCGTGGTAGGCGTGTTCAAACACCACGACTGCCTGGCGGCGCGTGAATCGGCGTGCAATTTTCACGGCATTCTCAACGGCTTCGGCACCGGAGTTGAAAAGCGCCGTCTTCTTTGCGTGGGTTCCAGGGGTGATGCGGTTCAGTGCTTCACACACCTCCACATAGCCCTCATACGGCACCACCATGAAACAGGTGTGCGTGAACGCCGCCGCTTGGTCTTGCACGGCCTGCACCACACGCGGCTCACTGTTTCCCACGGTGGTCACGGCAATCCCGGAAGCCATGTCGATGAAGGAGTTGCCATCCACATCCACGACCACGCCACCACCGGCGTACTCAACGAACACCGGCATGGTCCCACCGACACCGTCCGACACTGCCGCCTTGCGGCGCGCCATCAGGGCCTGTGACTTTGGCCCAGGGATGCTGGTGACGATTCGGCGCATTTGGGGCAGGGCAGGACCACCTGTGGCGGTCAACATCTCGGTCATAAGCCAAGAGTAACCCCGGTGCAAGGATGTGCGACTGTGGA
>RGCY01000111.1 GCA_009918865.1 Actinomycetota bacterium | reverse complement strand
CACGAGGTCATTCCGTGGTGAGCATTGATTCCTACCGCCATTGCCGTCGGTAGTCTGTGCACCATGAATCGCAGCACCACTCGTCTTCTGTGCGTTGGATTTGCCGTATCAGTCATCCTTACTTCAGCTTGCGGTGGAGGCAAAGTCTCCGGCGCGGCAGCGCAGTGGGCAGACAGTCTGTGCAGCAACACATCCAGCCTGCTGGGGACGATGCAGAAGGGCGTGGATGGTGTGCTCAAAGCGCGACTCGCAGCGACAGTGAGCGATGCGATCAGCGCATCTGGACAACCACTCAAAGACGTGCAGGCTGGAATCGAAAAGATTGATGAAGTGTTCTCGAGCACAGACATTGTTGGCACCCCCATGGAGGCTGTGCGAAACAAAATCGGGAAGCAACTGAAGAATGTTTACCCCGTCTACGACGCGATTGATGCATTCAGTGCAGTAGCCAAATCGGCAACATCGACCACTGCACTTGACAAGCCATTGTCAGACTTGAGCTTGTCAATCGGTGGCGCCGCGCAAGGTGTTAAGGACCTCAAGGCGGCAATCGTGGTGTTCAAACTCGATAAGGACAAGAAGATTGCTGCTGCCTTTAGTTCTGCGCCGCAGTGCAAGAAACTGAAGTAAGCCGATTTACTTTCGCGCCACTGACGTGCGTAGATCCACCACATTTGGTGCAGTTTCCGAGCGGTAGATGGCTTCATACGCGGTGGCAATGACTTCTGGGCCGAGCGTCACGGCTGCGACTCGTCGGCATTCGTAGGGGTCGGCTGCGGCAAGTTCAAGCGCAATTTGCGGACCGAGTTCAGCCACGTTAGATGTCCACACGGCTCCAGGTAGGGCATGCGTCTGGCTGTGTTCATTTCCATCCGCCACAACTAAAACTGGTGTGCCACTTGCGAGTGCTCGTACGACCACGTGTGGTGCGCGATCACGTGCTTGTGACGTTGTGATGAGCATCCGAGCATTCGCGATTACATCGCGCTGGCTCTGTGCGCTAGGGCTTTGAACGACCTCGACTTCGGCTCCAATATGGGCGAGATGGTTTGCTAGATAGGCATCTTCATCAGGTCGTGCAAACCTGCGAGACACGCGCAACGGCAGGTGCATGTGTGCGGCTGCTTGCACCGCTCGCAGGAGCCCTGATTGAGCTGTGAGTGGTCCGACGTAAACGGCGAAAGGTTGTTTGGTGGCTTTGAACACGACATCTCGCACACTCACGGCCGGTTCGATGATGGCGCGCCACGGTAGACCCGAAACCCGCTGACTGACCCAAGGTGTCTGAGCGACAAACACGGGGCGTGGTTCATCGCTGACGTCAGCGAGCGAGCGCAGAAGTTCAGCGCGCATGGTGGGCATGGGCTCGGCAACTGTCACGACCAATGTCGCTCGGTTTAATCGTGATTGGGCCAAAAGACCGATGAGTCCGCTGAAGTCATGTGTCACATCTGGCTTGAATCGAGCAATCGCAGATGCGGCTCGAGTGAGGTGGGCCAAAGTTTGATCAACGTGAGTTCCATCGCGAGAGTGCATCACTGTGCCAACTACTCGCGCATCGCTGTGAGAAGGCAGCGGAGCGCACACCAACACCGCGTGTCCACGCGCCACCAACACATCTGCAAGCGCACGAATGCCATTCCCGACGGGGTCGTCAATTGACGAGGGAACGCAGTCATATGACGGTGCCACGAGTGCAACTCGCAGACCAGTGGACATGTTCGCTCTCTACCCGAATTGGCTTCGTCGCAACCTGCTGCGCCTGACCGTGCGCTGTTAGTGCACATGGGTGGTTCTTTGCACTGCATGTGTCACTTGCGTTGGAATCTCAGCGGCGAATGTGGCTTGCCCCGGAGTGTTTGCTCCGGCTCACGCCACGGGGGAGATGTGTTGTGTCACCCGCGTGCCCGTGCGCTCACAACCACAACGGGAGGAATGCATGAAACACGGGTTAGGCGCGCAAATCAAGCGCGCATGGTCTCGGCGTGTGCCGGCTCCGGTGGCATTGCTGTTTGCAATGTTGCTCACCGGATTGTCCGTGCCAGCACCGGCTAATGCCGCGAGCAACATCGCCGGCTTTGAACTGGATGGCGACATCGTCGCTGCCACTGCGACTGACTGGCAAAATGCGGGCGTCACGCCATTCAATGACATGGTGGATGGCTCCGATGTCACCACCTTCACGTCCAGTAGCAAGGAATCTGACGTGAGCACCTGGTCGCTCGGCGCCAACGGTGCACCTCCGGCCAAAGTTGACATCGGCTACCACGCTGGCTACATCGCGCGCGATGGAGGTAACGGTCACTGGTGGCTGTTCATCGGGTGGGACCGCTTGGGAGACCGCGGCACCGGCTCGATGATTGCTGAAATCAACCAAAGTGCAACCGGTCCGACCGCGCGTACCAAGGGCGACTTGCGCATCGTGGCCGATGTTTCCACCTCAGGCGGCATGACTTTCAACAGCGCCGCGTTGTGGAGTGGTAGCGCGTGGACAGGTTCAATCCCGGCCGGTTCTGTGCTCTTGGAGCACAACACATCCGCCATTGATGCAGTCGGTCCGTGGTTGAGCAGCCCCAGTGCAGTCTCGGGAAAGATTTCGGCTGATCGGTTTGCTGAAGTCGCCATTGACATGACTGCACTAAACCTCGCATTCGAGAAGGATCGCTGTCACGTCAGTGGTCCTGGTGCCTGGCAACTTCGGTCAACCACGGGCAACGATGACCCGTCGATTGCACCGCAGAACTCAAGTGGACCCGAAAACCTCAGTGATGGCACGCTCGTGCACACAATCTCCATGCCTAAGACATGTGGATCACTGACATGGGAAAAACGCAAAGATGACCAAGACGGCAAACTGTTGAAGGGTGCAATCTTCTCGCTAGCTCCTGCGGATTTCAATGCGCAGGAACTTGACCCACGCACGATTGAAGACAATGGGCTCAACGATGAAGATTCGCGCGATGGTTTGTTTGAAACTGGAGACATCGTGCCGGGTGACTATCTGCTGACTGAAATCACAGCGCCTGCTGGCTACGCCATTATCGGCAAGCCACGCCCCATCACCATCACCGCTGGCGATGAGACATTCGCTGGTGCGTTCATTAACCAACTCGGTAGCGTCGAATTCAGCAAAGCAACCAAGGGCGATTTGTCCGCACTTGTTGCGGGTGCTGAGTTCACCATCACGGCCATTTCCGGACCTGCAGCGGAAGAGCCGTGGAACCTCGATGAGAACCCCATTGTTGTGAAGGACAACGCTGAGGGTGACTTTGACGGTGACGGCGGCGAATTCCTTGTGAAGGAGTTGCCAATGGGTTGGTACTCCGTGAAGGAAAGCGGTCGTCCGATTGGCTACGACGTCGATCCAACTCTGGGCTATGTTCACATTGATGGCGATGGCGTCGCATCGGTGTACAACACCCAGATGCCTGGGGAGTTGGACAAGCCCTACATCTTCGCGAACTCGATGCGCATGACCAGCATCGAAATCAAGAAGTTCGACTCAACCACGGACAAGCCGCTCAACGGCGCGGTGTTCTTCCTTTGCAAGGATGACCCGGCCAGCGAAGGCTTTGAGCCAGCAGTGGACTGCTCGAAGGACAACCTGATTGACACTCTTATGTCAGGTGATGATGGGGACGGTGCAGCAATGTCTGCCGGTCTGCCATTCGGGAACTACTGGGTCTGGGAAGACTCCGCGCCTAAGGGTTACTCCCTGGACAATCCACGTTACCAATCCGTGAAGGTGACTCCTGAAAACGACGGCGAGATGATTTCGCTGACGTTCGAAGACGCGCAGAAACTCGTTGACACGCGCTTACGCAAGGTTGATGCCGACACCGGTGCTGGTCTTGCTGGTGCCACCTTCGAGATCTACAAGTCGGGCTCTGGCGAACCAGTCCTGCTTGGAACCTGCACCACAGTGGCGGATGACCCAGCGACAACCGATGAGAACGAAGCCGGTTTGTGTATGCCGGAGTTCAAGGCATTGGCATTCGGCACCTACGTCATCAAGGAGACCGTCACACCTGATGGCTATCAAAAGCCTGACACTGATTTCCAGTTTGTTCTTGGACCCGCTGAGGGTGAACTTGGTGCAGTTGAAGTCTCTGTCGACAACTCCGCGATTGTTCGCTTGCCGGTGCCGGGTCTGAAGAAGACGTCATTGCCAGCATCGGGCAGCACGGTTACGGCTGGTGACACCATCACGTACACGCTCACTCTGACAAACACCGGTGATGCAGATGCAGTTGGCGATGTCGTTGACTCGCTGCCCGCTGGCGTCACAGTGCTTGACGTAGGCGGCGGAATCGTCAGCGGTGGAGGCGGCACCATCACATGGTCTGCAGTCACAGTTGCTCCTGGGGAAACCCTCACTCTCAGTTACACCGTCGTTGTAAATGCAGCGGCAGCAGCTGGGACCATCGCGAACAGCGTCACG
>RGCY01000012.1 GCA_009918865.1 Actinomycetota bacterium | reverse complement strand
CGATTCGATGACATTGTCGATTTTGCTGAGGTTCGCGACTTTCTAGACACGCCTTTTCGGCATTTCTCGTCCGGCATGAAAGTTCGGCTGGGGTTTTCAGTTATGACAAGCATCGAGGAACCCATCGTGCTCGTCGATGAAGTTCTCGCTGTGGGTGACCGCAACTTCAAAGAGAAGTGCTACCAGCGCATGGAGTCTCTGCTCGAACAAGACCGAACATTGTTCTTGGTTTCGCACAGTGAAACTGACCTGCTTCGCTTCTGCACGCGCGGTATATATGTTCGTAGCGGTGAAATCATCAATGACGGGGCCATTGAGGAATCACTTGAGATGTACAACGCAGACATGGACCGCAAACTTCACTGAACCGCACAACTGTGATGGTGCACCACGCGAGTCTGCGCGAGCCTCAGTGAGGCACGTTGTTTCTTACTTGGTTGACACGCATTGCTCTGTGTCTGCAGTAATCCCTTGCTGTGCCAGTTCCCCGGGGGTCGGTCGCTTCGCAACTGTGACCTTTTTTGCGGTCACGCCATTGGGTCCCACCGTCAGCACGATGGTTTTGCCCAGTGATGCGTCGAACACTGGTGTCAGACCCGTGGCCACAGCGAGTGTCTTCACGGAATCCTCTCGCCCTCGACCGTACTTCAGCGTCGTCTCAGTAACTAGCGCCGGCGCAGTTGCGGTCTTGGTGACGGCGTAGCCGAGAGTGCGCAGTTGTGCCGCAACGGCACTGGCTCGGCCATCGACTCCAGTTCCGTTCAGCACCTGCACTCGCACTCCCGACGGTGCAATCGTTACCTTGGCGGCGGCCTCTGCTGCAGTTGGCACTGGCGGCCATGGTCGATCTGATTTCAGAGCCGCCCACAGTTGTGCAGACTTCCCTGGCAGCCACTGCAGACGATTGCGATCCGCCGGATACGGGCGAACTGGCACCGACATGAAGCGCACACTTGCCGGCTTGATTTTGCGCAAACTGAGTGCCAAATCGCGCATCGCATTGCGCTCGCCAAGGCTGCTATCTGTGGTGAGCGCTTTCGCGACTGCATTTAAGACATCCACCAGAGTGACAGGGTTGGTCAACACTTTGGTGCTTGTGATGGTGCGCACAAGCGAGCCCATGAACAGCTGCTGTCGCTTGATTCGAGAAAGGTCTGAGCCGTCGCCGACACCCTCACGGGCTCGCACCCAGCCGAGTGCCTGAAACCCCGTCAGCACCTGATTTCCTGCTGGAAGTTTCAAGTGCGCTTTCGGTGCATCCACTGGGTTGGCCAAGCAGACCGGAACCCCACCGACTGCATCAACAACCTTGATGAACCCATTGAAATCAACGACCACAAAGTGATGTATGTACAAACCTGTGAGACTTTCCACGGTTTTCACTGTGCAGGCCGGACCTCCGATTCGGTAGGCCTGGTTGAACATCCGCAAGCCAGCCGGCGCAACGGTGCCGTTCCCACGATCGCATGCGGGCATCTGGACCATGGAGTCCCGCTGAATGCTGACACCTTGGGCTTTTGTCCGGCCATCAAAGACGTGAACCAAGACTGTGGTGTCAGAGAGGTTGCCCCCTTGACCGGTGAGCCGGTTGTCTTGACCTTGGCGCGTGTCACTGCCCATCACCAGAATGTTCAGTGGCCCCGTGGGACCGTTGTACACCTGTTGCGTCGGGCGGTTCCCGAGTTGCTTGGTGATGTCCAACGTCTTGACACCGCCAATAGCGCCCAGCACCGTGGAGTAGAGCAGACCAACGACTGTCAGCAGCAGCGTGCCGGCCGCAATCCACGTCAATCCACGCCTGCGTGTGGGTTTGTCACTCGCTGCTGACATCGCCGTCCTTTGTTCTCATTGCTTGCACTCGCGTCGGGTCGGATTCGCCGAGCCACACGTTCACCCCGTCGCGTTGTCGGCGCAGGGTGTGAGACAAGTGGTCGTATGACCCAAGCGTACGCGCGCCACGCCGCCAATTGAGGTTCGCGCAGACGTGCGCGCCTTGCTACCCATGCGACGATTACCGCCAAAGTTCACGTCCGGTGGGCGCACACACTGTTTCTGGAACCTTGTGACCCAGTTAAGGCCCACCGCAGGTCGTGCATGTTGGTGTGCTCGGCGTCCTGCGCACTGTGTGCCGCACCGGCAGATGGACCAGCAAGCGACCATCGCGGTCGTGCGAGTGAAGGTGTGGAGGCGAAACACGTGCGACGCATAGTCGGAGTGCTTCTCGCCGGATTAGTGCTCGCATGTCTTGGTCTTCCGGGGGTTCGTCAATCCTTCCAACGCGACCCGGTGCAGCCAACTGTGACCCGATTGTCATTTGCTCCGTTGGCGCAGTCGGCGCGGCCATCACTGGTTGCTCGCGATGCTGGCCTCCACGATGGCACGAGCACTGAAACTGAACACCACGGCGATACGGCAACCCATCGAGTGACAGCACACTTAACTCGCGATACCACCGCACATTTCGGATTAGTTGCACTCACTTGGCGCGGAGAAAGTCACGATCTCCATGCGCGAGTTCGGGTTCGCGAACACGGGCGTTGGCAGGTATGGCACACCGTGCATGCAAGTGAAGACGCCCCGGATGTGGGGAGTCCTGATGCGGCACTTGCTGGTCAACGCTGGGGAACTGACCCACTCTTGACATCCGGCAGCAGCGAGGGTGTGGATGTTGTGGTGACTACGCGCGGCGGTGCTCGACCAAAAGATCTGCACGTTCTTCTCATTGATGGCAAACGAACAGCCGATGACATCAGCGCCACAACATCGGCGGCTACACGCAATCCGTTTTCTGCTGCAGCATGGGCTGACCCAGCCGCACCCACAATTGTTTCGCGCGCCGGCTGGGGTGCAGATGAAACGTTGAAGTCGGGGCAACCCCAATATTCACCCACCATCAAAGTCGGGTTTGTCCATCACACCGTGACCGCTTCGGCTTATCCGCAATCGCAGGCCGCGGCACAGGTAAGGGCCGTCTATGCCTACGACACGTTGGGATTGGGCATCAGCGACATGGGTTATAACTTCCTTGTCGACAGGTTTGGCACAATTTATGAAGGTCGTGCTGGTGGCGTTGAAAAGGCGGTCATTGGGGCGCACACCGCAGGCTTCAACGAAAACAGTTTCGCAGTTGCCGTTCTTGGAGATTTTCATAACAAGCGACCCACAAGTTCAACTTTGTCATCAGTTGTGAATGCAGTTGGCGCTGTGGCTGGCTGGAAACTCGGGCTCTTCCATCGTGATCCGATGGCGCCAGTTTCTTTGGTGTCATCTGGCAAGTACGGCACGAGCCGTTACGAAGCCGGGCAAGTTGCGAAGATGCCGTACACGCTGATTGGTCACGGCGATATTGGCGCGACGGCATGTCCGGGAAAGTACCTGCGCGCACAGTTGAGTTTGATTCGGCAAGTTGCGCGTGCCGCTCAATCGCCGGCCATTTGGTCACCTCAGTTGAGTCCTAGCACGTGGTCGTGGTCCCCGCAGTCCGGCACAACAGTGAACGCCACAACTTCCGATCGCATGGACGTCACCGCGCGCATCTTCAGCCCTTGCACGCCTGAACCTGTTCGAGTGCTCAGCGCGAAGCAAACCACCGCGGGTGATGTCTCCATCACATGGGATGGTCGCGACGAATCCGGAAATCCGGTCCCACCTGGTCGCTACACCGTTGCGTTATCGGGAGTCACAGACTCCGGTGCCGTGCCGTGGTCCACCTCAGATGTCATTGACATCGATGCCACGGCAGACAGTCCACGTGGGCCATGTGAAGCGGTCTGGCGCATAGCAGATGTTGGAAGTGTGACCCAAGCTGTCGCTGCGACGTCGGACACCACGGCCAAAATCGTGGTGGTGGCAAGTTCTGCAACCGATGAACTCGCGAATGCAGTCACGGCCGCGGTGATGGCACGCAAACTCAAAGCGCGATTCGTGCTCGCTGATGAGTCTGGACTACCTACGGCATCTGCAGCCGCATTGGATGCTGGCACCATCACTCGTGCGATCGTTATTGCCAGCACTGGCAAGTTGAACGCTGCGGCTAAGGCTTTGAGCAGCCGCGGTATCTCAGCGATTGAGCGCGTATCTGCAGCAACGCCGGCTGCGATGTCCGTCGCGGTCATGCGCAAGGGCTGGACCAAAGCCACCACTGTGGTTGCAGTGCCGGTGGGGTCAACTGCCGGAGTTCTGGCTGCCGCTGGCGCATACGCAGCCGCACGTGCGCTCCCTCTTTTGCTCGTCGCAGCGCCGAAGCCGAGCACACAACCATCTGCCAGCGCTGGGCCAAGTGGGACGGCTTCGAACCAGAGTTCCACGCCGCCAACAACGAGTAGCCCTAGCGGCAGTTCAACAACGAGTGGGTCAACAAGCGTTACGCCCACCGGGGGCGCGACTTCAGCATCGGCATCAAGTTCAACTGGTTCGACCACGTCAGCCGCTGCCTCTGCGAGTAGCACTCCGACATTGGCACCAGATTTAACGGCAGCCTTGCGCGATGTCAGTGCCGCAGCCACAGTTCTCGTGGGCACCACTGCGTTACTTGCGCCACCGTCTTTTGGGCTGCTACCCAATCCCACAAAAATCAGTGGTGCCACAACCGGAACCGTGTCGCTTTCTCTTGCAAAGAAGTACAAGACTCCAATTTCGAATGTGGTCATCAGTAATGATGCTTCGTCAGGGCGCGGCTACGCGGTTATCGCGGCATTGCTTGCGCGCCCGGTCCTCTTGATGACGTCAACGGTGTGGAGTGGCACAGCCTCATGGCTTTCCAGTGCGCCTGTGACCAAGGTTGCGCTCCTAGGTCCGCGCACCGCAGTGTCACCTGACTTAGTGCCTGCGATTTTGGCTGTGGTGTCACCTTCGCCACAACCGAGTCCGTCTGACAGCACTTCTGAGTCCACGAGCGCGAGTCCTTCGCAGACGTCAGCATCTCCAACTCCAACCAGTGGAATTCCAATTGCTTTCGCTGTCAACGGCGCTGGTTTTGGTCATGGCATTGGGATGCCGCAATACGGCGCGCAAGCCCAGGCGATTGCAGGGCGCACTGCCAAGGAAATCATTGAGTACTACTACACGGGCTCACGAGTGAAAGCAGTTGATGACACTGCAATCATCCGGGTGAATGTGTTGCACCAAGTCTCTAGTGCGACTTTTCGTGCTCGCGGCGTTGATGACAGTCCTAGCCGCACCAGCGATGACCCGGCCGCACGACTTGACCTGACCGTGGGTGAACAGTCATCGCCATCAGCAGTAGGCGACACGTTCACTGCCACGGCGACGACAACGAAATCAGGTGCTCGACTCACCTTGCAACGCACAGATGCGCGTGGGCGTACCACAGTGGTGGGCACCTATTCATCGGTGTTGCTTCGTTGGGGCGGCACCCGTGACTCTGGTTCAGCTGGGACAAATCCCACCTACCTCGACATCGCTGGCCCAACTGAAGGGCTTGGCGACGGCTATGGCCGCTATCGCTACGGCACGATGACCGTGAGCGCAGTGGCTTACACATCCGGTGGCAAAACTAAGGCTGGAATTGAAGCCGTAAATGCGGTGCGCATCCATGATGAATACTTGCGTGGCATCGGCGAAGTTCCGGCAAGTTGGAAGCCAGCAGCACTTCAAGCGCAAATCATTGCCTCACGTGGTTATGCGATTTCGGCATTGCGCGGAGGAGTGAAGTCTGGATGTGATTGCAATGTTTACGACAGCGATCAATCGCAGGTCTTCGCGGGTTGGATGCGCGAAGTTGGCTACACCTCTGCAACTGGGCTAACTGCACAGCGTGCCCCGGCTGCAGTCAGTGGCACTGCCAGTTCTTCATCCGGTTCACCAAGTGCTTCTGGCACAAAGTCATCCACACCATCGTCATCAGGTTCCACAAGCAGTTCGGGTGCGCCAAGTGGTAGCGGCAGTGCATCCGGGTCAGCATCGGGCTCAGCAAGTGGCAGCGCATCACCAAGTGGCAGCGCATCACCTTCAAAACCCGCAACTGAATTGCCACTTCCCGAATATTCACTTGGGAAAGCGTGGGTGAAGGCCGTGCTTGCCACCAGCCCGAGCACGGTCACAGGGTTGGCTGCAACTGTGAACGGAAGTGTGATTGCTTCATACTTTTATTCAACAAGTGCTGGACGCACTGAAAATTCTGAAGACGTCTGGACGATGCGTTTGTCTTGGGCGCGAAGTGTGCCTGATCCTTGGAGTCTGGATTCAGCCGTCGTTCCCGCACGTTTGCGTTCATGGCAGACGGTGGTGAGTCAGGCTGACGCCTCCACATTCTTTGGCATGCGTGACATCGTTCGCATTGACGTGACCAGCCGAACCACTGGTGGGGCAGCGCGAATATTGACTGCCACGTCTTACCGTGGCGACACAGCCACTGGGAATGCGGTCTCATTCCGCAAACAATTTGACTTGAAGTCGAGGTGGCTCTCCAGCATCGCTCCTTATGGTGGCTGGTCGCAACCTACGACTCGCACACCAAGTCCTAGTCCGAGCGGTAGCGGTAGTTCGTCTGTGAGTCCGAGTGGATCCAGTTCAACCAGTGTGAAGCCTTCAAATTCATCGAGTTCATCCACATCCGCAAGCCCAGGTCCGTCTGCAAGTGCATCAGGTTCGCAGTCACCTTCCACATCACCCACCATCACGGTCGTCAACCCACCTAGAACTGCAGCAGTTGATGACACTGTGGCGTTCTCGGTAAAGGTGCGGCGCCCTCCAGCATCTGCGGTGGTGGTCATTGCTAGAAGCATCGGCGGCCAATGGCGCGCGGTATCTCAAGTGCGCATTCGCAAGAGTGGCACATGGACGTTGACTGCGAAGTTGCCAGCCGGGTCTTCCACTCTGCGCGCCGAAATTCGCCGGCGCGGACCTTTCGGTCGCAGCACAAGCACCGCCTCGTGTGAAATCAGGAACGTCATTTGACATTCAAGGAACGGTCACAGGTGCGCCCAAGGGTGCGCGAGTGAAGCGAGAACTGAATGTCAACGGAAAGTGGCAACCGCGTGGTGCCGTCGTGGCGGTGACATCAAAGTCATGGCGAATGAAGGTGCGAGCCCCAAAGGCCAAGGCCACACTGACCTACCGAGTGCTGCTTTTAGATGCCGCAGGCAAGGTCATTGCACGCAGTAATGCAGTTGTTGTGAAGGTTGGGTAGCGGCGAGGTTCCGCAGCCTTCGTGCACCGTCAGCAGCCCGACTCCTCGGCGTCCGCGGTGAAGGGCGCGCGATTCTTTTGAATCACATCCACAGTGCCACCTGCTCCTGCCGCGCAACATCGTCTGTCATCTGCTCGGCACAGATGACAACGCAGCCGCCTGCTGCAACATGTGCTGCAATCGTGGGTAGTTCCGTAGGGAGGACATGTGATTGTGGTTGCGCAACCACGCCGACCGTTTTCGGCAGTTCGCTGGCTTGTGCAAGTAAGTCGGTGAACGTGTCCGGCTCACGAGCGCTTATCACCGCTGTGACGTTCATATCGACGGGCCGCAAATCAATCAGCACATCAGATTGAGCGCGCAAGTCTCGGCCAATATCCAGGACCGTTGCTGTGGACAGGTTTTCACTCGCGCGTCCCCAGGCATCAAGTGATGTGATGACGTCAGCCTTCATCGCATCCGCATCCCCATCGTGGGCAACGACGAGCGCTGGAGCATCCGCATATGTCACCGCTGCACCGGCCAACCACACCCCAAGAATGAGACCAACACTCTGCCAATGAGCCGGCAACTGCAATCTCACAGGGCTTCCCATGGGCAGGTCGCATTCCTGAGTGAACAGGTTGGCCGCTTTCACTGCGTAGTTCCATAGCGAGGCAGCGGATAATTCAATGCGACCTTCATCGCCGTACCAGATAACGCATGGTCGGCCTGCATCTGATGTGGCGGCTGCACGCAGAGATTGCAATGGGTGCGCCGGGGTCATGAGCGATAACGGTAGTCACCCCAGGCTGGCAGACTGCCGCCATGCTGGAAGCCATCCTCCTTGTCGGCGGGCAAGGCACGCGCTTGCGTCCCCTGACGCTCAGCGCTCCCAAACCGATGTTGCCCGTTGCTGGTGTGCCATGCACGACACATCAAATCGCGCGCGCACGTGCAGCCGGCGTTGATCATGTTGTGCTTGGCACCTCATATCAAGCGGACGTGTTTCGCAGTGCCTATGGTCATGGGGAAGGTCTCGGTGTGCAGTTGACCTATGCGCATGAAGAGACACCACTAGGAACTGGCGGCGCGTTGCGCAATGTTGCTGAGCATTTGCGCAGCGGTCCTGATGATCCAGTGCTGGTGTTCAACGGAGATGTTCTCTCTGGCTTTGACATTGAAGCGCTTGTGGCTCACTGGCGAGATGCTCGGGCCGATGTCGCGCTGTATCTAACGCGTGTCGAAGACCCACGCCCCTTTGGCCTTGTTCCCACTGATGCTCAGCACAAAGTTTTGGCGTTTCTGGAAAAGCCCAGCACTCCAGAAGAAATCGTCACAGACCAAATCAATGCCGGCTGCTACGTGTTTCGTCGCAGTTTGCTTGATGAAATCCCAGCCGGTCGCCCAGTCTCAGTTGAGCGAGAGACATTTCCCGGCTTATTGCAATCTGGTGCACATGTGATTGGCCACGTTGACACGAGCTACTGGTTAGACCTAGGAACCCCGTTGGCGTTTGTCCGAGGTTCCGCTGATCTCGTTCGTGGCATTGCGCCATCGCCTGCAGTTGTGGGCAGTAACGGCGAAGCCCTCATCCACGCTTCAGCACAGGTTGCCGCGGATGCGCAGGTCAGTGCAGGCAGCGCAGTTGGCCGTAACTGCATTGTGCATTCGGGTGCAAAGGTGCTGGGCAGTGTGCTGATGGACGGAGTGGTTATTGGTGCCGGCGCGGTCGTGCGCGACAGTGTTGTCGGTCGCAGTACGCGCATCGGTGCCGGCACCCACCTTCATGAAGCGGTCATCGGGGACAACTGCGATATCGGAGCACACAACGAATTCACCAGCGGAGCGCGCGTGTGGCCGGAGACGGCTCTACCCGATATGGCAGTGCGGTTCTCTGCAGAGCCAGCGTGATTGCATCCACCGAAACGCGCAGACGTTGGCAGGCGTCGTGGCCCATCAGTCTGCACTCAGCGCTGAAACCCTTGCAACAAGGTGCCGGTGACCCATGCCTTGCGCTAGGTCGCTCTGGCGCGCGCGAGTGGGTATGGCGAACCGTGGACACCCCTGACGGATCAGCGGTGCAATACCTGGAAGCCGATCGCGGTGAGGTCACAGCCACCAGCTGGGGGCCAGGGGCCGAATTTCTCGCGCACCGGTTGCCGCTCGACCTCGGCGCTGGCGACCACATCGGTGACTTCAATGCCGTGGAGGCAGTGGCGCACGCTCACTCTGCGCGGCTACGTGAGCGCGGTCCCCAACTCTTACGCCACTGGCGCGTGCCAGCCGTGCGTGCGGTGCCGCAGGTGCTAGTCGCCGCGATTCTGGGGCAGCGCGTTACCGGCATTGAGGCACATCGAGGTTGGGCGCACGTGGTGCGCACATGTGGTGAATCAGCGCGCACCTTCACATCCGCAGCACCGGCCCACATGGTTGTGCCACCGTCGCTCGCGCAATGGCTAGCAATTCCTTCGTGGGTGTGGCATCGCGCAGGCGTTGATGCCGCTCGCAGTCAAACCGTGGTGCGCTGTCTCACGGCACTGACCGCGACGGATGTGTGGACTGCTGAACCGAGCCATGTTCGCGCTCGCTTGCGCACGGTGGGCGGCTACGGAGTGTGGACAGATGCACTTCTGGCAACTCAAAGTTTTGGTGATGCAGACTCCGTCCCCTTTCGTGACTTTCACATCTGCCACGCGGTGTGCCACGCGTTCACGGGTGCACATCGCGGCAGTGATGAACAGATGGCTCAGTTACTTTCGATGTGGATGGGCCATCGCTTCCGCATCGTGCGGATGGTGGCTCTCGCAGGAGTGTCCGCACCACGTCACGGGCCACGGCTCGCGCCATCCGACCACCGTGGTCGCTAAATTGTGCACAAGAATTGGTGAAATGTCCGTTTTTACCCCTTGACGGAGGCTAAACAACACGAGTGTAATTCTCGCCCGGGAACACAGCCCGGCTGCACACGAATCGGATAAACCGGTTCAGCCAGGCTGAACCGGAAGGACAGAACCAGCATGGATCAGCAGGAATACGACACAAACCTGACAATCCTTCCCCTCTCGGAGCCAAGCGTGTTGCAGTGGCAGTCCGAGGCTCTCTGCGCCCAAACCGACCCTGAAGCATTCTTTCCTGAAAAGGGAGGCTCGACTCGCGAGGCTAAGCGTGTCTGCAGCGCGTGCTCGGTTCGAGTTGAGTGCCTTGAATATGCGCTGGCCACCGACGAGCGTTTCGGCATCTGGGGCGGGCTCTCTGAGCGCGAACGTCGTCGGTTGAAGAAGCAAGCCATCTGAGCGTTCTAGGTGCGCCTCGGCGCACACCCTGCACCTAGGCTCAGGCGCTATGCCCGCTGGTGAGGAAAGCCCCCCGCCCTCCGTTGCGGTGGTGCTCGTCGTTCACAACGGTGAGCGGTGGTTACCCACATTCCTTGCGGCCCTGCCGGCTGCACTCTCCGCGCACTCAGTCGCGAGTTCTTCGGTCAACAGTGATTCGGTATTCGCCGGCACTTCTGAAATTTCGGTTGGCGGCATTTCGTTTTTTGACGATGAACTACCTGAACCTCGTGATGCCTTTGCATGGGGTGACGACCTCCCTGCTCTTCAAAGAAACCTGCCACAACCAGTTGTCACCTTGATCGCTGTTGACACAGGTTCTGTCGATGACAGCGCCAGACTGCTGCGCGATAGCGGATTCACCGTCCTTGAAGCCGAACCGAGCGCGCCATTTGGTCGTGCCGTTGCCACAGCCCGCGCTCATCTTGAAAGCGCCGGGGTCGTAGTTCAATGGCTGTGGCTCGTCCATGACGACACTGAGCCGCAGGCGCAGTGTTTGCCCGAATTGCTCGCACACGCCACCGCTGAACATGCGGCGGTGTGTGGCCCAATGGTGCTGCAGTGGGGTGCAAGCGACCGCATCTCTGAACTCGGCATCCGACTCACAGGCGCTGGTCGCCGGGTCACAGGTGTCGACCCAGGGGAAGTTGACCAAGGTCAACACGACGATGATCAACTCACGCGCACCCTTGCGGTGAGCAGCACGGCGATGTTGGTTCGCACCGACGTGTGGGACAGATTGATGGGTTTTGACCCGGCCCTACCCATGTCAGGCGATGACATTGATTTTTGTCGGCGCGTGTGGCGCGCTGGCGAAAGCGTTGTCTTTGCGCCTCGGGCGAAAGTGCGCCACGTAGCAGCAATGAGCACCTTGCGTCGTCCACACAGTCGATCTATGCGTCCGCGACGCGACCTGCGTCTTGCGGCATTGCACATGCAGATTGCGCACGCACCTTCGCTCTGGTGGCCGCTTGTAGCGCTACGAATGATGCTGGGCACGTTCCTTGCCGCAAGTGTTGCCGCAGCCCGCAGTAACTTCGCTGGAGCTCGCGATGAAATCGACGGGCTGGTGAGGTTTCTGGCGCACCCGTCGCGTGTGTTTGCAAGTCGTCACCGGGTGGCCGCCACGGCCCTGCAATCCCACGCTGTGGAACGCGAATTCAGAGTGCCGTTGCGCGAACGCATGCGTGTGGCAACGCGCGCGATGGTCAACCTGACCGAAGTCCTCACCCGAATCACTGGTAGCCGCGGGCCGTCACCCATCTTCATGGACGAAGAGCCAGCTGCAGTGCGGAACGTGCGTTCGGAAGTATTCCGGCGACTCTGGCATCGCCCGATTGTTTTGGTGCCAACCGTGTTGACAGTGATTTCACTCATCGCGCATGTGCGATTGGTGCTCGGCAGTGGGCCGGTGTCTGCCGAACTTCTACCCGCCACGGCTCAGACAAGCGGAGATTTGTGGCGTAGCTATCTTTCCTCGTGGCACGACATCGGACGCGGCTCGGCATCCCCAGCCCCACCGTGGATCCTCGTTCTCGCAGGTCTCGCACTTCCATTTGGTGGCAGTGTGAATGCGGCCATAGTTTTCTTGGTCGTCTGCTTCGTGCCGTTGTTCGTAATCTCGTTTGCTCTCTCATTTCGCAGTGTCGTGGCGTCACCGTGGGTGCGCACAATCACAGGTCTGTGCGTGGCTGTTGTTCCAGTGTTCATCGAAGCGCGCGATCGCGGTGACATAAGTCTGCTCGTAGTGGGGTTGCTGCTGCCACCTCTTGCTCGACTCGCGGTGGTGGCACTTGCGACTCCATCCCCTCAACGTTGGGCTCGGCTTGCGCTGTTGCTCACACTCGTTGTGGCATTTGAACCATTGATGTGGGTGCTTGCAGTTGCGCTTGCAGTGGTGATGCTGACAACAAGTCGCTCCATCCGTGTGCACGCGCCGCGCGTCCTCATGACGTTGTTGCTTCCGTGGCTGGCACTCGTGCCCATGAGTTTGCAATGGCTACAGCAACCATCGCTGCTCTTTATGTCCAGTGGCGCAATTTCAGGTCAACCGAGCGACCCACAGGCAATCTGGTGGCACACGCTGGGGCTATCAACGCAAGGCTGGCGCTGGTGGGGTGTCAGCGTGGTTGTCATCGCCGCCGCCGCAATGGTTCGCGGTGCATCACATCGATTTACGCGCGACCTAGGTGTCGCCACGTTGGCGCCACTTGTTCTGTTGGTTGTGGCAAATCATGTGACGTTTCGTGTTGCCGGTCTCGTGCGCCCAACCGGCCCAGATCCTTCAGTTTTCATGCTGTTAGTGGCACTCGCATGCGGCATTTCCCTCGCAACCGCTGGCGATGGCCTGTTACTCGCGTTGCGCCAGCGCAGTCTTGGCATCCGACACATCACAGCTGGTGTTGGAGTTGCCGCGATTGCTGCAACCATCGCTGCCGGCACATGGGTGTGGTCAGCCGCACCAGCGTCCACTTTCGCCCGTGGCAGCCAACTCGAATTGCCAGCCTTTGCGGCCGTAGACCTTGAGAGTCCAGAACGGCCGCGAGTACTCGTGCTGCATGCCGACGATCCCGCGCCGCTGGCATTCGCTGTTCGCTCGTCCAGATTGTCATCCATGGGCGAAGACGACATGTTGCGCATGCAAGGGGGAGACAGCGCTCTCGCGGAAGCAGTTCGCACATTGGTTGCACAAGGTGAAGTGTCGGCGGTGAACCGTTCCGAGGCAGTTACAACCATCAAGGATGCCGGAATCCGTTACCTTGCTCTGGCGCCCGATGGCAACGGTGCTGCTGCGGTTGCACAAGCCCTTGTCCGGGCACCAAGTTTGCGTCAACTCGCGGCAGCACAGGACGGGCGAGGCTGGTGGCTCTGGCGCGTCGCGGGTAATCCAGCCCGAGCCACAATCAAGTCTTTGCGCTCATCTGCTCAATCAGGCGACACCAGCGCGAGTCACTCCACACCATGGTCAGATTTCATCGCGTCAGATGGAAATGACCCAGGTCGGGTTTCACTCGAAGCGGTGAATTCAGACGCCGACTCGAGTTGCTGTGTGGTGCCACCGGGGACACTTCGCATAGCCGATGCCACCCAAGGTTGGGTAGCGCGAGTTGATGGGCGTCCCGCAGAAATTGAACGCAGTGCATCGGGAACCGTGGTGCTAGACCTACCTCTTGGTGCGCGCAGTGACATTGTGGTTGAGAGGCGTGATCGCGGACGCAGCATGTGGCTGGTAGTGCACACGTGTGTGTTGGCGGCCCTTGTCTTGGCCGCAGTGCCAAGCCGGCGCAGAGATGAATCTGAGCAGGTGCAGTCATGACTCGCGTTCATGTTCATGTGATGTTGCGCCGTTTATGGCCAGTTGCACTTTCCGCCGCAATCATCGCTGGCAGTCAATATGTGCCGACATTTGAGTTGTCTCGGGATTCGGTCTTGCAGCGCAAAGGCCTAGAGCAGTCAACAGTCGTATGCCCGACCGCTCCGAGCACCGCCGGGACCACGTTGCTTATCTCGTCGCCGGAAGGTGCTGCGGATGTTCGGAGCGCGCCTCTGCCAGGACGACCATCTGCAGTGCGCGCGCGCTTGGCTGTGCAAAGAATCACTCCGAACAAGAGTGCAGCGCTGGTCACAACGGGAGACAAGTCCGTGTCGCGAACTGATGCAGTGATGCTTGCCAGCGGCAAAGCAACGCTGGTCTCCGGCCTTATTGGCCAGCAGTGCCAAGCAGCCGACTCATCGTGGTGGTTCTTGGGAGCTGCAAGTGTCTACGGTCGCAGTGATGTCATTGTCCTCACCAATCCCACATCCACACCCACGACAGTTGACATTGACGCACTCACCAGCCGCGGCACATTGCATTCGGCTGATAGTCGCGGAATCGCAGTACCGGCACACGGACGTCGAGTTTTGGCGTTCGCGTCATTGTTTCCGGGGGTTTCTGCCGCCGCACTGCATGTCACCACCACGAGCGGCGTCATACACGCAGCCGTCCTCGTGACAGCGTTCGTGGGAACCAGCGGTAGCGGAGCCGAGTGGTTACCCGCAACCAAACCTGGTCTGCACATCGTGCCTTTGTCTGCAGATGTGCGTGCTGCAACTCTGTACGTCGCATCAACTCGTGCGGCATCTATTGATGTGCGCGCGGTGGGTCCGGCCGGAGGCTTTACACCCACGGGCACATCGGGGCTTTCGGTTGCCGCCGGCAGCGTTATCGCAGTCAAACTGCCTGACATTGCCCCAGATGCAGCGGCGTTAGTCATCACGAGTTCCACTCCCGTGACAGCCGCGGTGGTGGGCCGTGGACCAAGCAGCGCAGGTGCACGCTCGGACCTGATTGCCACCGCTGGAGTCGCAACGACTGCTCAGCGAGCACAAACATTTTCATCGGTACCCGGCTCCACAGCACGGTTGGTCTTGATCAGTGATGCAGCGCAACCAACCCGAATTCGCTTGACGACCACGACTGCTAGTGGCCCGTGGGAACACTCAATCTCGCTCGCCCCAGGGGATGCTCGCACAGTGGCGCTACCCGTTAATGAGAAGCGACTACCCGTTCTGGTGTCTGCGCAACGTGGCGCCTTCGCGGCCGTA
>RGCY01000110.1 GCA_009918865.1 Actinomycetota bacterium | reverse complement strand
GAACTGAACAGCAAGATGGCCAACCACACCCTTCAAGTCACTGATGCACAGCGCACCGAAATCAAGACGAAGTTGGATGCGCTACGCACGTCACTTGGTTTGCCGGTCGGCGGACCTGGCCGTGGTGATGGTGATCACGGCATGGGTGGCCCCGGCGCAGGTGGGTTCGGCATGGGCATGCGCGGTCACCACGGTGGTCGCTTCTAGAAAGTTCGGTTAACGAGGGAACCGCGCAACCCCCCAAGCGCGTCTCATCGTTACCGAGTCGAGGCGGGAAATTCCTGGCTCGACAGAGCGGTCGGCACCTGTGGGTCTTCCCCCACCTACAGGAGCCGGCCGCTCAACCATGTGTGGGCTGTTGTCGTATGAGCTGTTGTCGTATGAGTGATGTGGAACTTTCAAAGAAGAAACCATTTGGGCATCAGGAGTAACAACCAGACGTTTCAGCGGAAACGCGCGGCAATCATCGTCACTCGAGCATGACAATGCGGAGTTTATCGCCACTCGCGCATGACAACCCGGGGTTGCAACTACTCCGGCTTTACCAGTGGGAACAGGATGGTTTCGCGGATGCCAACGCCGGTGAGCGCCATCAACACCCGGTCAATTCCAATGCCAATCCCGCCAGTGGGTGGCATGCCGTATTCCAGTGCGCGCAAAAAGTCTTCATCCATCCGCATGGCTTCAACGTCACCGCGGTCAGCGAGTTTGCCCTGCGCGAGCAGTCGCTCACGTTGAATCACAGGGTCAGAAAGTTCGGAGTAGCCAGTGGCGGTTTCTGCACCGTCGATGTAGAGGTCCCACTTCTCAACGACGCCCGGGATTTCGCGGTGATCGCGCACGAGTGGCGACGTGTCCACCGGGAAATCACACACAAAAGTCGGCCCGGTGAGCGAGTCGAGCACATGGTGCTCAAACAACTCCTCCACGCACTTGCCGGGAATCCAGGTTGGGTCTCGTTCGATGCCAGCCTCTGCGCATAACAGTTCAAGGCGAGCCATCGGTGTCTGTGGCGTGATTTCTTCGCCGACCGCTTGAGACAACGCCGGATACATCGACACCCACTGCCACTCACCTGAGAGGTCTTTGGTGGTGCCGTCGAAGTGTTCAAATTCAAGTGAACCGTGCACAGCCATTGCAGCGTCTTGGATGACTTCGCGAGTCAGCGTTGCCATTGTGCGGTAGTCGGCGTAGGTCTGATAAGCCTCAAGCATCACAAACTCTGGGCTGTGAGTTGAGTCAGCGCCTTCATTGCGGAAGTTGCGATTGATTTCGAAAACTCGCTCGAACCCACCCACCACACATCGCTTGAGGAACAGCTCCGGCGCAATGCGCAAGAAGAGGTCCATGTCATAGGCGTTCATGTGTGTGATGAACGGGCGCGCCGCGGCACCACCATGCTGGGTTTGCAGCATTGGGGTTTCAACTTCGGTGTAGCCGCGTTCGGCGAATGCGGCACGGATTGCAGCGACTGCTTGTGGTCGCATCCGCGACATGCGCGCTGCTTCCGGACGCATAATCAAATCCACATACCGCTGACGCACACGCATCTGATCACTCATCGGCTTGTGCGCAACCGGCAATGGGCGAAGGGCCTTGGCGGCCATGTGCCAGGCGGTAGCCATCACAGAGAGTTCGCCACGCTTGCTCGTGATGACTTCACCTTCAACGCACACGGTGTCACCAATGTCCACCAGTGACTTCCAGTCATCAAGCGACTGTTCCCCGACACTTGCCAGCGAAATCATTGCTTGAATTTCATCGCCTTCACCTGCACGCAACGTTGCGAAACAGAGTTTTCCGGTGTTGCGCATAAAGATGATGCGTCCAGCAACACCAACAATGTCACCAGTCGTCTGGTCAATCTCAAGATCTCCGTGCTTAGCGCGGATTGCCGCAATGGTGGTGGTCACTGGAACGGCCACGGGGTAAGGATGCGAACCAGCACTCAAGAGCCGTTCACGCTTATCGCGCCGCACGCGCATCTGTTCCGGGAGGTCATCAACCTCAGTCTCAGCAGCGGCTGGCGTGGCTTGGTCGGTCACGACGTGCAACCTTAGCGGGCGGGTGTTGTGTTGCTGTGGTTGAACTTGGCTTATCAGCGTTGAGATTGCACGCGTTCGAACAACAATCGCAGCCCAGTCAAAGTCAATTCCGGTTCATGATGAGTGATGGTGGTTGATTCCGGAACGATGAGTGAGGCCAAGCCCCCGGTGGCAACAACTGCAGTGACCGAGCCTTCCAACTCCGCCACAATCCGCGTGACCAAGCCATCAACTTGACCAGCAAATCCGTAAAGCGCGCCAGATTGCAGTGCTTCAACCGTGTTCTTACCAATCGCCGCACGTGGTCGGGTCAATTCAACTTTGCGCAATTGAGCGGCTCGCTGTGCGAGCGCGTCGAGTGAAATCTCAACCCCCGGCGCAAGTGCACCACCGAGAAACTCACCTTTGGCGCTGACCACATCAAGATTTGTGCTAGTGCCAAAGTCCACGACGATGCACGGTCCACCAAACAGTGCGAATGCCGCAAGGGTGTTCACAATTCGGTCGCTACCCACTTCTTTGGGGTTGTCCGTTAGCACCGGAACGCCCGTGCGCACACCTGGCTCCACAATCACATGCGGCACACCGTCAAAGGTCTGTTCCAGCATGACGCGCATTTCTCGCAGCACCGCTGGCACTGTTGAACACAGGCTCACACCCGTCACATCGGGCTGACCCGCCAGCAGTGCTCGGACTGTCACATGCAATTCATCTGCGGTGCTTCGCGCGTCAGTCTTGATTCGCCACGATTTGTGTAAGCGCCCAGCATCAAACAACCCCAGAACAGTGTTGGTGTTTCCAACATCAATCGTCAGCAGCATGGGGTGACCGTTCCGCTCGAATTCAACGATGTGGGTGGCATGGCTCTCCGACACACGTCGAAGTGGCTACTCGCCGAGGGGCATTCGACTTTCACTTTCCAGACTGCACTCACCATCGTCATCACACGCCCTCACTTGATTCATCAACTTCACGCAAATCAGCCGCCACATCCAGTGCCGCCACGGAATGGGTGAGTGCCCCAACGGCGAGAAAATCAACTCCAGTTTGAGCAACTTCGTGTGCAGACTGCAATGTCAACCCACCACTTGCTTCAAGTTGGCAGCGGCCATCAGCAATCTGAACGGCTTCGCGCATCTGCTCAATGGTGAAGTTGTCCAACAACACCAGATTCGCGCCATGCTCAAGCACTTCGCGGAGTTGGTCGAGTGTGTCGACCTCCACTTCAAGAGGTAGGTCTGGGTTGCGCCGGCGCACTAAATCAAAGGCAGCACCCACGGAACCAGCCGCTTGAACATGGTTGTCCTTGATGAGAGCAGCATCTGAGAGAGACATCCGATGATTCACGCCACCACCACAGCGCACCGCGTACTTCTGGAGCACACGCAGATTTGGCAATGTCTTGCGAGTGTCACGGACTCTTGCCTGCGTGTCTGCGATTGCATCCACCCATTGCGATGTCACCGTGGCGATGCCACTGAGGTGGCCGAGCACATTCAACGCGGTCCGTTCTGCGAGCAGCAATGCGCGCGTGGGTCCGGTGATGCTGAGCACAGTGGTGCCTGCGTGAACTCGGTCACCATCGTGTGCGCGGTAAACCGATGTGATGCTCGGGTCACACATGGCAAACACGGCTTCAGCGAACGCCAGACCACAGATGGTTCCGGCTGTGCGCGCGACAATATCCATCGTGCTGCGGTGTCGGTCTGAGACCGTGGCCACGCTTGTGACGTCGGTGCCGCCATCGAGATCTTCTGCGAGCGCATCACGAATGATTCGCTCCACGCGCGAGAGGGAAACACCCGTGGCTCGCACGCGTTGTTGCACATCTGCACTCAACTGCGCGGTCATCGTCATTGGTGAGCCTCAAGTGTTGCCGGTGGAACCGGGTGGATGGTGTGTGTCAGCACGCCGTCTGCTGAGGCGCGACGAAGCACCAATCTAGCGCGCCAATGTGCGTCATCTCGCTCTGGAAAGTCGGTGCGCACATGTGAGCCGCGCGACTCTTCACGAAGCCAAGCTGCATGCGCGAGCGCAGCCGAAATGTGGACCAGGTTGGTCATCTCCCAATCTTCCGTGCACGGAGTTCCGCTTCTGCTCGCAATTCAGATAGAGTATTTCGAGCTTCCTGTGTCTGTCGTAAAGAAAAACTCACCTACTCCTCGACCTCTTCAGGAATAGATGCAGCAAACTCAAGCATAGCGTCTAAATCGACGGGTTCTTCAGCTAAATTTCCCGTGCTGGCTTCCGCGAGCCCCCGTTTGAGCGACTCGCGGACACTAGGATTCTGAAAAGCCCATAGTTCTCCCTCTGGAATCGCCACCATGGGAACCAAAAGAAGTTCCCCGCTTGTATTCATCAGTATCCGATAGTGACGGTTGCTACATTGAGTCCCAAGGCTAATCCGTCCGCAAGCATCAGCCTGAATA
>RGCY01000109.1 GCA_009918865.1 Actinomycetota bacterium | reverse complement strand
TTCGAATGGACGTGTCGCTACTTTCACCCGTGTCCTCATCCAGATACTTCCCAATAGTCCTGCCAAAGTCCACACGCTCTCGGGTTGGAGATAGCCATTTACCGCTCCCAGCCTTTGCTTCAACCAACTCTTGTAGCTCATCAATACTGATGGAAATTTCCGATTTGCCTAGTATGAAATTGTTGTGGTCAGGTAAGTGCTTTGCGAGCCAGGAACCGAGATGCTTCGGCTTACAAGCACCACATGCGATTGCTAAATGCGACTGCCATTGCGTTCTTGCGCGCCGCCTAGTTGACGCCGGGCGAGGTTTCCCCCTGCACCCCACCAGCGTCAGCTGCATTAGCTTCAGCCGGATAGACCGTACCTCCTGTGTCGGCATCGTTGATGAGCGTTGGAAAGTCCCGGTAATCAAGGCTCAAAAATCCGTTGTATTGTCGGGGACCCGGCTTCAGAATTTCCGTAATTCGCAGGACGACCTGAAAGAATTCGTCATACAAGGGATTATCCATTTCAATTTCTAATTCGCCGGAGTTGTCGCTCTCAAAGGCCGTATCGAAAACACATACATAGGCCTCGCCGTCTGAAAACTGAACCAAGTACCTGGCCTTCGGCTTGGCATGGTGGTAGTCCAACAGTTCACCCACTTGTTTTGATTCTTCTTCATGGAACCAAGGAAACGCCATCAGATACCTTTCATGAATTTGGGCTTGCCGGAACTACGTGTAGCCCCGACTTTGAGTAATGGACGATGCCAACGGTTGTCGGTATGGCATCTCCTGTCTTTGGATTGACATAAATGCCGATTACGCTTTCGAAATCGACTTGTTCCTTGTATTTAGACTTCCAAGTCCCGGTTCCCACCTTGTCTTCGACAAGACGTTGCAGTTCTCCGATACCGAGAGTGATTATGGATTTTCCAGGTATGAAATTTATATGACCAGGCATGTGCTTCGTTTGCTTTCCGAAATGTAGTACAACAGGGACACCTTTTACTAAGCGAAAGTCCTTGTCGGCCTTCGCTACAAGTTTGCTTCGAGGTTTGCTCATGCGGCAACTCTCATCGATGACCGATTCCAAGTGTCAGGGCGGAAAATATGAACCGCCACCCCTTGAGTTAACGGATATTTCAAAACTCCATATGCAGCGCTCCCGTACACAATTAAGTTCTCAGGCTTGCACAAGTCCGTGATCAGGCGAACCTCTTCCAGTACGAATGAGCGGTTCTCCAAAGACTTGGTACAGCCATGTAATCCGATTGCGATTGACGAAGCGTATGGAATTCCTGCTAGGGCATAAGCCACCGAATCGCTTCCACTCAACCGAACATTGGCAATTACGTGGATGCCGTCAATTTGCATACGTGCGCCCAACAACTGGTTCCGGTAGGCGTTGTGAATCTTGACAGCCGTCGGCAAGTTTCCGATGGAAACATGTCACCACTTCGATCACATGTCGCAAATCGACTCACACACAGCGCTGTGGCCGCGTCCCTGTTGGGAGCGCGGCCACAGCAGTAGCTCACTGACTCGCTAGTTCGGCAGTGTCTGTAGACCCATCTCTGCGTCACTTGCCAAACCAACATGCGTGGGCACAACGCGCACGGTGTAACCAAATGGACCGGTGTTGTCGAGTTGCACAGTGGCTTCGTAGCGGTAACGACCACCTTCATACTTTTCAGCCATCGGCAATGTCACCTTGTCTGGCTCAGTAATTCGGTCGTCTGGACTCACTCGACCGTGAAGCAACTGCACATTGACATCCGCAGGAGTCAAGTCACCAAGACTCACGAACGCGCGCACCGTGATGCTCTGCCCAAGTTGTGGGTTATCGCCCAGCCCGTGACTCTCCACATGCTCAACTCGCACCTTCGGCCACGCGCCACGCACATTGCTCTTCCACACCGCAAGTTCACGAGCACGAGCCCAATCGTTCGCAGCAACTGCACGCTGACTCCATGCTGCTGGCGTGTACAACTCTTGCACGTAGTCCTGCACCATGCGGCTTGCGAGCACGCGCTCGCCAAGTTGCACGAGCGTGTGGCGAATCTGACCAATCCAACGACTTGGCAACTGCGTCTTGGCATCAACGTCGTAGTACGTCGCAGCCACCGAACCTGCGATGAGGTCGTAAAGGCCAGCGGCTTCGATGTCGTCACGGCGGTCTGGGTCGGCAACACCATCGGCAGTCGGGATTGCCCAACCGTTGACGCCGTCGAACCACTCATCCCACCAGCCATCCAGAATGGACAGGTTGAGTGCGCCGTTAAGTGCAGCCTTCATTCCTGAAGTTCCGCACGCCTCTAATGGACGAAGTGGGTTGTTTAGCCAGACATCACAGCCCGGGTACAACGGTTGCGCCATTGACATGTCGTAATCGGGCAAGAACACAATGCGGTGACGCACTGCTGGGTCATCAGCAAATCGCACCATCTCTTGAATGAGTCGCTTGCCGCCATCATCTGCAGGGTGGGACTTTCCAGCAATCACAATCTGGATCGGGCGCTCGTCATCAAGCAACAGTGCGCGAAGGCGCTCTGGGTCAGACAACATCAGCGTCAAACGTTTGTAAGAAGGAACTCGGCGGGCAAACCCAATCGTGAGCACATCTGGGTCGAGTACCTTGCTGATCCAACCAAGCTCGGCTTCGGCAGCACCACGCTGCAGCCACGATGCCTTGAGGCGCTTGCGGACATCGGCAATCAAACGCTCCTTGAGCACGCGCTTTGTTGCCCACAAGTCGCTGTCAGAAATCTTCTCTGCAGCCTGCCAACCATCGGTGGTGTCGAAGTAACCGCCGTGCTTGAAGACAAGGTCACGAATCTCACGTGCTACCCATGTGTGCGCGTGCACCCCATTGGTGACAGACGAAATCGGCACATCGTCCTGATCAAAGCCGGGCCACAGGCCTTGGAACATGCCGCGCGACACATCGCCGTGCAACACGCTCACGCCATTCGCACGCTGACCTAGGCGCAACCCCATGACTGCCATGTTGAAGACAGTTTCATCGCCACCTTCATAGGTTTCAGCACCCAGCGCAAGGATGTTTTCAATCGGTAGACCTGCAACACCATTGTCGCTTCCAAGATATTGCGCGATGAGCTCACGACTGAAACGGTCGATGCCTGCAGGCACTGGGGTGTGCGTAGTGAACACAGTTCCGGCACGAACAGCCTCCAGCGCTTCATCCCAATTCAACTTCTCCGGACCTTCGGTGAGTTCGCGCATGCGCTCGAGACCAAGGAAACCGGCGTGACCTTCGTTGGTGTGGAACACCTCAGGTGCCGCATGCCCAGTCACGGCGCAGTACGCGCGCACGGCACGAACACCGCCGATGCCAAGCAACATTTCCTGATGCAAGCGGTGCTCACTGCCACCGCCGTAGAGCCTGTCAGTGACTTCGCGCTCTGCAGCGCCGTTGCTTTCAACATCACTGTCCAGCATCAACAGCGGCACGCGTCCCACATGCGCCACCCAGATGCGAGCATTGAGTTGACGATGACCGGGCAGACCAACAGTGACAGTGACTGCTTTGCCTTCGCCATCGCGCAACAAGGTCAGCGGCATTGAGTCTGGGTCAAGCAGTGGGTACTGCTCCAACTGCCAACCATCGGCCGACAACGACTGCCGGAAGTAGCCGGCACGGTAGAACAAACCCACACCGATGATGGGCACGCCCAAATCAGATGCCGACTTCAAGTGGTCACCGGCGAGAATGCCGAGACCACCCGAATATTGCGGTAGCGCATTCGCCACACCGAACTCCGGAGAGAAGTAGGCAATTGCGGTGGGTGCATCTTGCAACTCTTGATACCAGCGTGGCTGGGTTAGGTACGTCTGCAGATATGAGTGCGCATCACTCAGAGACTTGAGGAAGTCGCGGTCCTGCGCCAATTCAAGCCAACGCTCCCCGCTGACTTCACCCAAAAGTCGCACCGGGTCACCACCAACAGCCGCCCAGGCTTTGGGGTCGATGCGTTCAAAGAGGTCTTGGGTCTCCGGATGCCACGACCAGTGCAGGTTGACGACGAGTTCCTGCAGGGCCGAGAGGCTTTCGGGGAGGACTGTTTGGACATTGAATCGACGGATCGCTTTCACGGGCGAGCAACCTATCTGTCCGTGACGCGTGTCACACGAAGGGAGTGCGGCGTGTGTCGCGTGGGTAGGGTTCAACCGTGCTTGGTCGCATTGTGGTGACGGATGTGGAACCGCAGGTCAACTGTGGGTCCGTGCCTGTGAAAGCGATTTCAGGAGAGTCACGCGAGGTAAGCGCGACGATTTTTCGTGAAGGCCATGAGCCCGTCAGCGCCACACTTGTCGTTCGCGACCCGTCGGATGCGGTGGTTGCCCGTGTCAGCAACAAATACGTTGCCACTCGTATCGACGGCTACGCCGGTAGGGCTTCTGAATTTAGCGGGTATAACGCCACTACTGTCTGAAAATCCATATTCCCCGCTGCCTGCGAGCGTGCGAACCACGCCGCTAGAATCCACTTTTCGGATGCGGTGGTTGCTAACCCTGGTTTTCGTT
>RGCY01000108.1 GCA_009918865.1 Actinomycetota bacterium | reverse complement strand
GAACCAAGCAGTTCAGACGGGTTCGGTGGCACCTTTCCTGCAGGCATGAGATCGAATAATCCATCGCGGAATGGAACGAGAACATCTTCTAGGGCTCGTTCCCCTGCCAGGACATCGGTCAGACCAACACTGGAATCATTTCCCAGATACGAAGCCAAACGAGGCATGCGCAAATCGCCCTCAAGCACTGCCACCTTCGCACCATTGACGGCAAAGGTGATTGCCAAGTTTGCGCTCGTCGTGGATTTTCCCTCTCCTGGGATACTGGAAGTGACCACAAACACCTTAGGTGGATTGTCGACATCCACATAGCGCAGATTTGTTCGCAAGGACCGAAATGCCTCAGAAGCCGTCGACCTCGCACTCAATGCAGCCAGAGGTACCGCCTTGCGCTCAGGGTCGAAAGGAACTGTCCCGATGGGAGCAGATTCCATGATGTCCTCAACGGTTTGCGAATCCTTGATGGTGGTGTCAAGAGTTTCACGAAGAATCACAAGACCAGATCCGATGGCCAAACCCAGCAAGAAGCCCAAGGCAACGTTCAACTTCTTTCTCGGCGACACAGGGAACTGCGGCACGACAGCCGGGGTAATCACGGATACTGAGACTGCACTCGCCTGAGTAAGGCCAGCTTTCACGAGTTCGATGCGTTCAATTTCACTGCCGAGATTGCCACAGGTCAAGTTTGCGAGATTCGCTGCCTGAATCGGATTTGGATCCTTTGCCGAGACGTCGATGAGCACCGTGTCCAGCGGATTAGTTGCAGACACCTGTTTAGCCAAATCAGTGACCGTGGTGTTCAGTTTTAATTGGCGAATCACTGGCTCGAGAACATTTGGACTTGCCACAACCTGGGTGTAGGACTTCACACGTTGGGCGGCGAATTGGGCGCCTTGGAGCACGTTTTGCCCACTGGTGTCCACGCCACCCATCGCGACGAAAAGTCGACAGTTTGCCGCGTAAACCGGAGTTTGGGCCAGTGAGATTCCAGCAGCGGCGACGCTGCCAACAAAAATCGCGATGAGAACTGTGACCCACCCTCGCCGAAGCGCGGCGAGATACTCAGCAACGGTCACGGTAATCCCCTCGGTCAGCCGCGGTGAGGCCGCCTCTCGACCTCACTCAGAATGGTTGGGAGTTGCGCCTAGGAAGCAGCACAAAAAACCTTGGCGAAACTCTCACTGCTCAGGGTGTCAACCCTATCTGCTGCGGCGGATGCAACTCACCATCCCACACCTGGATTGCGGCAGCAAAAATGCTCGCAACAGCCGCCAGGTTACGAATTCGTCCGTCTCGAGCGGCTGCAACGGCATCAGCTAACGGCCACCACTGGGCTCGCATATCCTGTTCTTCAGGCTCATCTGTTCGTTCAACAACGTCCAACGCGATGGGATTTTGGGTGACAAAGATGACTATTTGCTCATCACACCCACCAGGGCTAGGGACACACGTCAGCAGCCGTGTCATTGACTCTGCGTCATAACCCGTTTCTTCCCTCAGTTCCCTGCGAGCGCATTGCTCATCTGATTCATCAGCAACATCTCGCAGACCAGCCGGAATTTCCCAGAGGTAGGCCGAAACTGGATGTCGATATTGCCGCACTAGCAGAATTTCAGCGCCATGCTGCCCGGAACGTAAGGCAACCACGCCCACCGCCCCAGGGTGGCGGACCACATCACGCACCACATCGTTCCCTGCAAAAACAAACCGTTCTCGAGTCAACGAGACAACGTGTCCAGTGAACACGGGTGTTACGTGCACCTCACCGACGTTGACAGATTCGTCCTGCAGAATCTCCACCGCTGGCTATCTTCCTGTGGCGACAAGCACGGCTTGTTGCGTGACCGCAGCCTTGATGAGCCCGGCAAAAAGTGGGTGTGCCGCGGTTGGGCGAGATTTGAATTCGGGATGTGCCTGCGTGCCGACATAAAACGGGTGCACGTCGGTGGGTAGTTCAACGTATTCGACAAGTAGTGAGTCCGGAGACAACCCCGAAAACACAAGACCGCTGGCTTCCAACTGCTCCCGATAGTCGTTGTTGACCTCATATCGGTGTCGATGGCGCTCCGACACCACGTCGGACCCGTAGACCCCGGCCACAACCGAGCCGGGCTTCAGGTGAGCCTCGTAGGCGCCTAAGCGCATAGTGCCGCCAAGATCACCAGCGCCGTCGACGATGTGCATCTGCGCGGCCATCGTGGCAATCACCGGATGCTCACATTGAGGGTCAAACTCCGCGCTTGACGCTCCATCTAAACCTGCGAGATTGCGAGCCGCTTCGATGACCATGCACTGCAGACCCAGACACAGACCCAAGGCAGGCACCTTGTTTTCTCGAGCCCAACGCAGCGCTCCCACCTTGCCTTCAATCCCACGCACGCCGAAACCGCCTGGCACACAAATGGCATCAACCCCTTGAAGCGCGCGATGTGCACCATCTAGGGATTCGCACTCATCACTCGCCACCCACCTCAACCGCACTCGCGCACGGTTCGCAAAGCCACCAGCACGCAGGGCTTCGGTTACAGACAAGTACGCGTCAGGAAGGTCGACGTACTTCCCTACTAAGGCAACTTCCACGTCGTGGTCTGGCTGATGAACTCGCGCCAACAAGTCGTCCCACACTCGCCAATCAACATCAAGTGCTCGAATTCCTAAGCGGTGCACGACATATGCGTCCAGACCTTCGGCGTGCAACACCTTAGGAATGTCATAAATCGAAGGAGCGTCAACGGCCGCGACAACTGCTTCAAGGTCAACATCGCACATCAATGCAATTTTGCGCTTGGTGGCATCCGGAACAGGTCGATCAGCGCGCAAGACCAAACCATCCGGCTGAATACCAATATTGCGCAGCGCCGCAACTGAGTGCTGCGTTGGCTTGGTCTTCAGTTCACCGGCTGGGGCAATCCATGGCAACAATGAGATGTGGAGGAAAAAGCAGTTGTCTCGTCCGATTTCATGACGAACTTGACGCGCCGCCTCGAGAAAAGGCAATGATTCGATGTCACCGACGGTTCCGCCAATCTCCGTGATGACGACGTCCACGTCAGGCGAGTCCATGGCAAGCATGCGCGCCTTTATCTCATTCGTGACATGCGGAATGACTTGGACTGTGTCGCCGAGATACTCGCCACGCCGCTCTCGGGCAATCACCCGGGAGTACACCTGACCGGTTGTCACATTCGCCGATGAGTGAAGGTTTCTATCCAGAAACCTTTCGTAGTGTCCGATATCAAGGTCAGTTTCAGCGCCATCTTCGGTAACGAAAACTTCCCCATGTTGGAAAGGATTCATGGTTCCTGGGTCGACGTTGAGATACGGGTCAAGTTTCTGCATCGTGACCCGAAGACCTCGACTAGTCAGCAACCGACCCAGGCTTGCTGCCGTCAAACCCTTACCAAGAGAAGACACCACCCCTCCGGTCACAAAAACGTGGCGAGTGGCGTGAGGCTGTGTCACTGAGAACTCCCGTGGCTTTATGTGCGATGGGAAAACCCACCTGTCCACGGGTGTCAAACATAACACGCTGTGAAGAAATAGGCCGGTGGCGCACCGACCGCACCTACTTCACGGAAATGATGATTGCCGTGCAGCGCCGTGCTGATCCATTGGCACTCGGTCCGACGTGTAAGGCAAACTCAACGCCCAACTCACGTAGGGACGAGCGCAACTCCCGGTACCGATCACGGCCGCCGGCAATGACAATCACAGCGGCGCCGTGTGGCGCGTGGTTCAGCACGTCTCGCACAACTGCAGTGCGACTGCGACCACCAACCACGACCAAGGTTGGTCGACTCGAGCCATCACGGTAGGCATGTACGTAAGTCTCACGCCCTTCACTGCTGCCACGATCGATAACTACTGTCCTCAGCAGTCCACGCTGTTGTGGGTCACTATGAAACTCAGCTCCGAATGCCCTTCCCGGATCGGACTCCACAAGCGTGACGGAACAGCCGAGGTCAATGAGCGCTAACGCACTACTCGTGGAGCCAAAAACAACAGCGGATTCGGCTCGCTGCGCCAACGTGGCCAAAAGCTTGGCGGTTTTGACCGGAATCGGCGCCTGACGCACTGACTGTGTGTAGTCATTGCGCATCTTCCAGTAGTGCCGTGCATCCTCGCGATTCGCCGTAAACACCAGGTAGACACGGTCCACCATCCGCCGCAGCATGCGTTTCACACGTTCGACAGTAGCGCACCGTTCACTTGCGGTGAATCTTTGATTAGTGTGACTTTCGTCGTGCCGCCAGCAATTGCGCAGCAAGGTCCCTGGCAATTGCTATGCCTTCAATCTCTCCGAGCATTCGCGCGACTTCAATCTCGCGTTCCTCGTCGCTCAGGGCCTCAACGGTAGTACCAGTGTTGTCTCGAGTGACCCTGATGTGGTGGTCTGCATAGGCTGCAACTTGGGGCAAATGCGTCACAACAATCACTTGAGTGGTTCTCGCGAGCTCCGAAAGAGCAGCCGCGACTTCGTGCGCTGTTTGCCCACCGATTCCAGCATCCACCTCGTCAAAGACCATCACC
>RGCY01000107.1 GCA_009918865.1 Actinomycetota bacterium | reverse complement strand
CGGTACGACGGGAACACCATGTCTTGTGGAGCTAATGCGCGGCCGGCACCAATTTGCGCTGCCTCTTGACCCATGCATTGTGCCCACAGCGCCAGTTCACCTTGCCGCTGCAACGCAGTGGCTTCGTTGTCCCAACGGCGCACGAGAAACAAATCGCGATAGAGCGAGCGAATCTCGTCATCATTAATGTCGAGTGGGAAATCAGGGTGAGTGACGCGCACACCTTCGGGCGTCAACAGTTGGATGAGGTCATCCGGTGCGGAAATCATCCGCGCTCCTCTCGAGCACACAACACGACATGGAAAAAACGCGCGGCGCACTCGACGGGCCAGGCCTCGCCGTCGCTCCTGCCCTCATCCTTGCACCGTGGTGCCTGTGACGCGCACCACAGGCGCAGTGACTTTCATCGCGCCTCACCGTGGTGGGATAGCGCCATGACGTCTGCCGCCGAATCCGGCGCCCCCGGACCGGCAGCACCAGCCACCTTAGTGTGGACGTCGCTCGCAATTTTGTGGGTTGCGTGGGGCTCGACTTATCTCGCCATCGCCTATGTGGTGGCCGAAATGCCGCTGTTGTTGGCCATCGGGCTGCGCTACCTCTCCGCCGCACTCATCTTGGGCACGTACCTCGTGATTCGCCGAGGTCCCCACGCTGTGTTACGACCTGCGCCAGAGATTCGCAGAGGTGTCTTTGAAGGCGTCCTACTCATCGGTGCGGGCAACGCTGGTGTGTGCCTAGCCGAGAAACATGTGCCAAGTGGTGTGGTCGCGATGATTGTTTCAATGCTCTCCATCTGGGTCGCATTGCTGCGTGCACGATTTTCCAGTCGTCCGAGCGCGCTCACCTTGACTGGAGTTGCTGTCGGATTCGCTGGCGTTGCCGCGATTGTGCTCTCGGGAAGCAGTGACTCAAGCATCACCTCTGGCGGCAACGAAGTGCTCTGGAGTTTGCTTGTTGTATTTGGTTCTTTGGGATGGGCCTGCGGCTCATTTTTCGGTCCGCGGTTTAGCGCTCAGCGTGATGCGGTGGCCGGCGCATTTTGGCAAGTGCTAAGCGGCGGCGCGCTGATGACGATTCTCGGTTTGCTTATCGGCGAACGCTTCAGCGAGTTCTCAACTGCAAGTGCGCGTTCATGGTGGTCACTGTTGTTTCTCGTCATTGTTGGTTCCGTCATCGCACAGACCGCGTACGCCTGGCTTCTAAGTTCCGGAACTCCTATCTCGCTCATCGCAACATATGCCTACGTGAACCCTGTCATTGCAGTGCTGCTTGGCATGTGGTTCCTCAGTGAACAAGTCACCATCACTGCCTTAGTTGGTGGTGCACTCGTGCTGGCCGCCATCACACTTGTCACACGTGGCGAGCGACAAGGTTGAACCGGTCTAACTACCTCATCCTGACCAAGCCTTCACACATCTGCTTAACCAATCAAGTCCGCACACATCTGCTCAAAAACTCGCGTGTGTTCCGCCACCTGCTGCGCAGTTGTGTCCGGCCCCATCAACGCCATGTTGTGAAACGGCGTAATCAAGATGCCGCGATTGCTCAAGTAGAGATGTGCAAACTCATCAAGTAAGTCATCCGCCGCAGCAGCCGATTCACTACCCGTGCGCGGCGCCGGCGATGTGAATCGGTATTCAGCTCGCGCTCCTAACTGCACCAGCGACCACGGCAATGCATGAGCATCAATCGCTGCTCGCACACCAGCGGCGTAGTCATCACACAAGGCAATCATCCGAGTGAATGCTTCATCGGTGAACACTTTGGTCAATGTTGCATGCATCGCTGCAGTGGACAGTGCGTTGCCTGCGAGTGTGCCGCCAACACCGCCAACATCAACGATGTCTGCTTCACCAGACTCGGCGAGCGCGGTGACTCGCGTAGCCACTTCTTGAGTGATGCCATAAGCGCCGGAGGGGATACCACCACCAATTGACTTACCAATAATGAAGATGTCTGGTCGCAATCCCCACGCTTGAGTCGCACCACCAGGGCCAACGGAAATTGTGTGAGTCTCGTCAATCATGAGCAATGTGCCTGTCTCATCACATAATTTGCGCACACCGTCAAGAAACCCTGCTTCAGGTGCGACGATGCCGATGTTGGTTAACGCTGGCTCTGTGAGCACTGCAGCCACGTCACCGTGCGCGAGTTCGCGTGCCAACGCATCCAAATCATTGAACTCAACAACTCGAGTTGTTTCATGCAAGGCAACTGGCGGTGCCACATTTCCCGGTCGAGAGACCGCAACTCCATCAGGACCAGGAACAGCAAATGTTTCATCCACCGAACCGTGGTAGCAATAAGCAAACACAAGAATCTTGGGACGACCTGTCACCAACCGTGCGAGACGAATTGCCCAGCGATTGGCATCCGTGGCACTCAACGTGAACGACCACAGTGGCAAACCAAATCGGCGGCTAAGTTCCGCTGCGACTTCTTCAGCCTGTGTGGTGGGCAGCATGGTGGTGATTCCCCCGTCAACTCCAACGCGCTGGTGAACTGCCGCAGCAGTGGCTTCAGGGCTGTGTCCAGACATAGCACCCGTGTCACCGAGTGCGAAGTCAATGTGTGTGTGCCCATCAATGCAGGTCACTTCGCTACCTCGCGCGCCCTGCAAATACATCGGGAACGACCCTGACCATTTACTCATCCAGGTCATTGGCACTCGACCAAACAGATGGTCGGCTGCCAAAAACGCCGCATGACAGCGAGGGTGGCGCTGCAAGTGGAGCATTCGCTCGCGTTCAACGAGCTGTTGCAGACGTGTTCTGTCAACCACAGTGGGGGCCATGACCGACACGCTAGCGTGTCAGTGAACGCTGAGAACTAGTTCAGCGGCGACGCAACCGCAGCCGCACGCGGTTGGTGGCAAAACACGCTGCACCAACACCAGCGAATGCCAGTGCGGCGGTTGCTGGAGACACGGGTGACGTCGTACCGGAGTCACTCGCAGTTGCAGGTGCTGCAACCAGCGTGACAGCAGTTGGTTGGGTTTCCGCTTCAGCCGATGCGGCCGGCTCGACGTCCACAATTGCCGTGTTCGCGCTGCTCTCGTCGCTCCCGGACCTTGCGGTGGCAGACGCGAGCGCCGCAACATCCGCGTCAGTGGATCCGACATCACTTAACGCACCAAATGCCGTGTAGACAATCGTTCCGCCTCGCTCAACATCTCCAGCGGCATAAACCCCGTCGAACATCGCACGGAGTGTAGGGAGTGTGCAGACCGTCTGCGTCCACTCACCATCTGCGGCGGCATCGGGTTCGACCTTGATGATGCACTCTGGACTTGGACAAGTGGTGGACTCACTGCCATCAGTGTCAATCTGCGTCACACAACCATCCTGCGCATACCGCGTCTTCGACACCACGTTGCCATCAGCGTCCCGGCAGGTCACCAACTTGTACTCGACACCGCTGTCATCGGCCCAAGGTTCACTGTCACACGAGAGCTCCGTTGTCGGAGGCAACTCCGGCTGCACCTCCGGACATGAGGTGAACTCACCGCCATCGGCATCAATCTGTGTCACGCAACCATCCTGCGCATACCGCGTCTTCGACACCACATTTCCGGCCGAATCGCGACACGTCACAAGTTTGTACTCAACGCCATTGTCATCAGCCCACGGCTCGGTGTCACACGAGATGTCAGTCGTCGGCGGCAACCACGGCTGCACCTCCGGACATGAGGTGAACTCACTGCCATCAGCGTCAATCTGCGTCACACAACCATCTGCGGTGTATCGCGCTTGCCAAGCAAGCGTGCCATCCACATTGCGGCAGGTCACAAACTTGTACTCGACGCCGTCTGCATCACTGAGGACTTCAACATCACATGCGATGTCGTTGGGGAAGTACTCCCCGGTTCCGTCAAGCTCCTGCTCGTCGTTCTTGCATGTGCTGGACTCACCTGACTCATCTTGAGTGGTGATGCAACCATCGTTGAAATATGTCGTAACCGAAATCTGGTTACCTTCCGCGTCCTGACACACAACCTGGGTGTAATCCTCACCACTGACCTTGAAGCAGACAGGATCACTTGGTTGGCCTTCGTCCGCGAAAGCCGGAGCAGCAGCAGTTGCCCCAATCAGCATCGCCGCAAGGACAGCAATCCAGCGCTTCACGATGTGTGCTCCCTCAGCCTGTGCGCAATCAGAGTGGTTTCGTCAGAGTCCGCGCACCGACATGCGGCGCCACACGCTGAACCCTGCTGCCACTAAGCCACCACCGAGCACCGTTGCTGCAATCGGCGCAATCGGTCCAGCACCTTTGTTCTGGCCCGAACCAGGCATTGACACCGCAGGCTGGTTCGCGCCCGCACGCTCAATCGCTGCTGCCTGATCAGATGCTGTTGCTGCGGAATCGAGTGCGGCTGCATCGGCAGCCAACACATCACCATTCAATCCACCTGCCGCGGATTTCTCGCGAATCCCAGTTGCCGAAGCCAGTTCAGGACCGCCTGCGAAGTTACGGCACTGTGGGCAGTTCTCACGCCCTGACGGCGCACCCACACCCGTGGCGTACATCAACGGACAGGCGGTTTCCGGACCGTCGACGCTGCACGCGACACCATCCGCACACACCATCACAGGCTTACCTTCGGCATCCACCTGACCTGGC
>RGCY01000106.1 GCA_009918865.1 Actinomycetota bacterium | reverse complement strand
AAGCGACCGAGCACGATGTCGGACGCGTCAATGATGTGCCACTGGCGAGAGATTTCGCCTGGCTTCGGTGAATAGGTACGCACGCTGCACTGCCTTCGGTTCGGTCTTGCTTGGGATGAGCCCTGCCCACTCAGCGGTCACGCCCGACCGCAGCCGCGGCTGCCGATGAGGCTGCTGGACGGGTCTGGCACGACAGCGCAGGGCTGTCAGGCACAAGGGATAAGGCTACCCAGCCGGGTTTGAGCCTTCCGAGTGAGGGTGCCTACCGCCCGAGGGGTCTGGGCGCAGAGTGGGTCTAGCCAGTCGAAGGCAGGGCGTGCTCCCACACCGGTTGGTCCGACTCATACACACGCCCATCAGCGCCGAACACGAGAAACCGGTCAAAGCCACGGGTGAACCAGCGGTCATGGGTGACTGCCAGCACGGTGCCAGTGAACCCAGCCAGCCCCTCTTCTAGGGCTTGGGCGGATTGCAAATCCAGGTTGTCTGTTGGCTCGTCTAGCAGCAGCAAGGTGGCGCCGCTGAGTTCCAACAGCAGAATCTGAAGCCGCGCCTGCTGCCCACCAGAGAGCGTTTCGAATGTTTGCTCGGCCGCGTGTGAGAGTTCGTATCGCGCCAGCGCGCGACCTGCGGCTTCACGATCCATGCCGTTTCGGTGTTCATCGCCGCGACCCAGAATGTCAATCAAGGTGCGGCCAACGAATTCTGGATGTGCGTGGGTTTGTGCAAACCACCCTGGTCGAACACGCGCGCCGAGTTTGGCAACACCGGTGTGGCGCACCGGTTCAATCACAAGGTCACTGATGGGCAGATGTTCTGCTTCCGGGTCTGTGCCACCGCTTGCAAGTAAGCGCAGGAAGTGTGACTTGCCCGAGCCATTTGCACCCAGGACCGCAACTCGCTCTCCAAACCACACTTGCGTGGAGAACGGTGCTGTGAGGTTCGTGAGTTGTAAACCTTCACACACCACTGCGCGTTTGCCAGTGCGACCACCGCCCATGCGTATCTGCACGGTTTGCTCACGCGGAATTGCTTGCGGCGGACCAGCTTCTTCAAACTTCGCAAGCCGAGTTTTCGCAGCTTGGTAGCGGCCCGCGAGCCCATCGTTGTACTTCGCTTTCTCCTTGTACATCAGCACGAGCGCTTTAAGTTTTGCGTGCTCTTCATCCCAACGGCGACGCAACTCTTCAAAGCGTTCAAAGCGTTCTCGACGAGTGTCTTCATACGTCGCCCAACCACCGCCATGCACCCAGGCCGTGTTGCCAGCAGCGCCAAGTTCGACAGTGATGATGGTCTTGGCAACACGCGCAAGTAACTCGCGGTCGTGGGAAATGAACAGCACTGTCTTCTTGGTCTGCAGAATCTTGTCTTCAAGCCAACGCTTGGTTGGAACATCGAGGTAGTTGTCGGGCTCATCGAGTAGGAGCACCTCTTCAGGACCACGCAAGAAGGCTTCCAGCACAAGTCGCTTCTGCTCACCACCCGAAAGTGTGCCAACTTCACGCCACTGTGCACGCTCAAAGGGCAAACCCAGCGTGGCCATCGTGCACAAATCCCACATGACTTCAATGTCGTAGCCCCCAACTTCGGCCCAGTCTGCAAGGGCTTGTGCATAGGCAAGTTGGGTCGGCTCGTCATCGCGTTCCATCATCGCGACTTCGGTTTCAGCCAAACGGGCAGCAGCGTTGCGCAGGGGTGCAGGTGACACAACGAGAAGTAGGTCTCGCACCGTGCCCTCAGTCATGTGACCGATGAACTGGCGCATGACTGCCAGACCTCCGCTGCGAGTCACCGAACCTTCATAGTCATCGATGTCGCCGGAAATGATTTTGAACAAAGTGGTTTTACCAGCACCGTTTGCGCCAATGAGAGCAACCTTTTGGCCATCGCCAACGCGGAAGTTGATGTCGTCGAGTAGCACGCGACCATCAGGCAGGGTGAACCCCACATGCGCGACGTCAATGTGACCCATGCGTACATTCTCGCGGCTTGCACATTCGGCGTGCTAACAGCACTGGTCAAGAATCACCGTCGTTGCCGCTACTGCGCGCAAGCTCCCGTGGTCAGCGTGTTCGTTCGGCACTTTGCCTTGATAACGACGAGACTTCAGGCGGAGCCATCAATCTCAGCAATGAGCTGCTCCACAAACGCTTTGATCTCATCGCGAATCCGACGCACCGTGTCAACATCCTGACCAGCCGGGTCGTCCAACTTCCAATCGAGATACTTCTTGCCTGGATAGAACGGGCATGCATCGCCACAGCCCATCGTGATGACATAGTCAGATGCTTGCACTGCAGCATCCGTCAACACTTTCGGAACCTGAACGGATAGGTCGATTCCGATTTCCGCCATGACTTGCACCGCAATCGGATTCACCTGATCTTTCGGAGCGGTGCCTGCTGAGAGCACATGGACTCGATCGCCGGCGAGATGCGATAAAAATCCTGCTGCCATCTGCGAGCGACCTGCATTGTGAACGCAGACGAACAAGACAGATGCTTTCACAGGCAGAACGGATTCAGCGTTGTTCGACGACATGTGAGTCCTCTCTTAGTTTGGTGAAAATTCGTGACATGCCGATGCCGAGTGCCGCGCCACCAAATTGGGCAATCAGAAAAGGAATCAACGATTGTGGAGCGATTCCAGCGAATGAATCCGAAAAGACTCGCCCCACAGTGATGGCTGGGTTAGCGAATGCGGTTGACGACGTGAATAGCAGCGCCGTGCCAATCCAGGCCGGAACGAGTAGCGGCAACAGATGCTGGGCAGACCGCTGAATGGCAACGAGAATCACAAATAGCAGGCCCGCAGTTGCAACGACTTCACCGAGAATCTGCCCGAAGCCGCCGCGCGTGGTGTGACTGATGCTGACGACCGGCGTCTGGTACATGAGATTCGCGACCACCGCGCCGCACAGCGCTCCAAGAACTTGGGCAACCACAAACATCGTGGCTTGCCCACGATCTATATATCCCTTGACGGCCATGACCAGAGTTACCGCCGGGTTGAAGTGTGCGCCACTGATTGGCGCAAACGCCCAGATTGACAAGCCCAGCACCAGAATCGTTGAGATGTGATTGAGCAGAAGGCTCAATGCGATGTCACGGGTTAGCCCACCTGCCATGCGACCAGAACCAATAACGGCCGTCGTGATGGCGGCGGTGCCAAGCCACTCGGCAAGGTAAACACGCACACGCTCGTTCATCACGCGCCTTGTCTACCAGAGCACATGCGGTGGCGCATCAATCAAGTTCACGCCGGCCACGTGTGGCAGCGGCTCGCGCCGCAAGGTGTTCATCAGCGGGGTATGCAACTTCCGCCAACACCAACCCTTTTGCTGGTGCGAGATTGAAACCTGGCTCACCTTCCGGGCGAACGCCACTGCTCAACATGGCCGCCGGCCAATCCACCGGTTTCCCGCCTTCGCCAACCGGCAGCATCACTCCGACCATGAAACGCACCATGGAGTGGCAAAAAGCATCCGCTTTCACATCAGCACGCACGAGCCCATCGACGGTGCGAGACCACCGAAACTCCATCAGTTCACGAATGGTTGTGCGACCAGGTTTCGGTTTGCAGAATGCTGCAAAGTCTCGCAGCCCCAGAAATGGGGCACTGGCTGCGTTCATCAGATCGACGTCAAGTGCGCGATAGTTCTCAACCACAAACGCTCGAGTGAGCGGATTCAGTCCGATTCCGCGATCATCAATGAGATATTCATAACGCCGCCACAGGCACGAAAACCTGGCATCAAAATCAACGCTCACTTCTCGCGCACTGTGCACCACGATGTCGTCGGGCAATAGTGCCCGCAACTGAATTGCGAGTCGTTGTGGTGTGACCTGCAGCGACTCGGTTGGAACATCCACATGCGCCACCTGACCGCGCGCATGCACACCTGAGTCAGTTCTCCCGGCACACCACACTCGCGCCGGGGTTGGTAAACGAAGTGCCGTGGTGAGGGCTTGTTCAACATGCGCTTGCACGGTTGGGTGTTCTGGCTGCGTGGCCCAACCGGCGTAATTGGTGCCTTCATAAGAGAGATCCAGCCGCAACCGGGTTTCCCCGTGCGGCTGGATCTCTGTGTGCGCGCTCATCGCGCGATAAATGTTTTCAGGCTTTGGACTCGTCTGCCGCGGATTCATCCGCAGCAGCGTCGGTGGCCTCATCTGCAGAGTCCGCGGAGTCCGCAGTGGATTCTGCAGCGTCGACATCAGCATCTTCAGGTGCCTCAACAGCAGCGTCATCCATAATCTCAGCATCGGCCTCAGCATCGGCTTCAGCATCGACCGTGGCTGCGGCGGTGGCGGCAGCAGCGGCCGCCGCTTCGGCCTGAGCCTTGTCCTTAGCCGCACGCTTAGCTGCAGCAGCGGCTTCGGCCACCACATTTTCAGCCAACGGCTCACACAATTCGATGACAGCCATAGGAGCGTTGTCACCCTTGCGCGGACCGATCTTCGTGATGCGGGTGTAGCCACCGTTGCGGTTCGCATACTGCGGACCAATCTCGGTGAACAGAACGTGCACCACACCCTTGTCCCGAATCACAGTCATAACACGACGACGGGCGTGCAAGTCGCCACGCTTGGCAAACGTGATGAGGCGCTCTGCGAAGGGGCGTAGGCGCTTGGCCTTGGCCTCGGTCGTGGTGATGCGGCCGTGTT
>RGCY01000105.1 GCA_009918865.1 Actinomycetota bacterium | reverse complement strand
GGGCTGTCCGGCGTTGACGACGCCACGCCAGTGTCGCAGGTGCTACAGCCCGTGTTGCCACTCGTGGGCGTTGGTCAACCGGCATCTGTGGTTGAGGGTCTGCGTGCTGGTGCCGCGGCAGTTCAGGTCATGAAAGACGGCAAGCCGATTGGCGTGCTCGTCGAAGGGTGATGTGGCTTCGGCACTACCGCGAACGCAACATCTCCGGCTAACCTTGCGTCCATAAAGTACGGCCCGACGGGCTTCACGCATCCGCGATGACATGCCCCTACCCGTGCGAGTTCTACTCGTGCCGCGTGGGGGTTGTCGGTGTTTCACCGTTCGAGTGTGGAGTCAATCCATCAGTCCGCATTGGAAGGCAGTCTGATTCTCAGGCTCAAAGAACAGTTTAGATTTCACATGGGCTACCACGCGGCTGAAAGCGAAGTTCGGTCATGGAGCAACAGCATTCCCACGCTCATGCAGGATCTCGTGGATGCCGGTCTGGGCGCTGTAGAAGCCATCATTGAATACCGCTTGCCATATTCAAGTCAGCGAGCCGATGTTGTGCTCGCGGGCTACAACCGTCGAACTGGGGAGCCAACTTATCTGGTTGTGGAACTAAAGCAGTGGACTCACGCAAGGCCCGTCGAAGAGGCCGAAGACCTTGTGATGATTGACGCTTATGGCGGCCGACCAGTGCTTCAACCCATCGAGCAAGTGAGAAATTACGTCTCCTACATGCGCGACTTCTTGCGAGTGTTGGAGCATCATCCCACCCAACTTTCAGGGGTGGCCTACCTTCACAATGGCGACGAGCAGCAGCTGCAAGTTTTGAAGGCGGTTCCCGAGTCCGACGATGCACGTATCTTTTTTGGCTCTCAACGCGGTGCATGGTTGGACTTCCTTAAGAGCAGGTTCTCTTCTGATTCCGGCGCAGTCGCAGCAGATGCCTTCCTCTCTTCGAGGACAGCGCCGAGCAGAAAATTGCTTGAGGAAGCTGCTGAAGAAGTGAGTAAGCGTGAGAAGTTTGTGCTCTTAGACGAGCAGCAGGTGGCGTTTTCTCTCGTACGCCGCGCAGTTGACGTCAGCCGTCGTGCAAACACGAAGACCGCTGTCATCGTGACAGGTGGTCCTGGCAGTGGCAAGAGCGTGATCGCTTTATCTCTGCTAGGGGAACTTTCACGAAAAGGTTATTCAGTGCTGCATGCAACTGGGTCGAAATCCTTCACTCAGACTTTGAGACAAGTCGCGGGCCGCGGAAGTACGCGAGTCAAGAAACTCTTCACATACTTCAATTCCTTCACCGGTAGCAGCGCCAATGAGATTGAAGTGTTGATTTGCGATGAGGCGCACCGAATTCGAGTCTCAGGTGCAAATCAATACACGCCAGCGGCAAAGCGCACGGGGTTAAGTCAGATAGAAGAACTCATGGCGGTCGCTCGAGTTCCAGTGTTTCTCCTAGATGAACATCAGGTGGTGCGCCCTGGCGAAATCGGCACTGTTGACTACATCGTGGCCGCGACGGAGAGATTGGGCATTGCGGTAGAGCGTGTCGATTTAGGCGGACAGTTTCGAGCAGGTGGTTCCAAGGCCTATGAGGAGTGGGTGCTGGCCCTACTCGGGCTCAGCGATGCAAGCCCAACAGCATGGCAGGGGGATGCGACGTTTGAAGTTCACTATGCGGAATCAGCAGAAGAACTTGAGCGCGTGATTCTGGAAAGAGCTGCCGACGGGCACACGGCTCGCATGACCGCTGGATTCTGTTGGCGATGGAGTGACCCAACTGAATCCGGGTTGGTCGCTGATGTCGTCATCGGTGATTGGCAGCGTCCTTGGAATAGCCGCAGTGAACGGCGGATAGGTGACATTCCGCCGAGCAGCCTCTGGGCCAGCGAGCCGGGTGGGATTGGCCAGGTCGGTTGTGTCTACACAGCACAAGGTTTTGAGTATGACTGGAATGGCGTCATCTTTGGACCTGACTTCGTGCGCCGGGGAGATGCGTGGGTAGCGGACCGTTCTGCGTCCCGGGACACGTCTCTGAACAAGTCCGGGGAAATGGATTTTGGTGGCTATGTGAGAAATATCTACAAAGTGCTTCTGACACGTGGGATGTCGGGCACTGTCATCACGTCAACGGATGCGGAGACGCGGGCGTTCCTCCAAGCGCTGCTGCGGTGAGCGCAAATCCCCCTTCTGCGCGTGTTCCACACTGCCTAATGTCAGCGCCATCTGGCAGCATGATGTTGAGCGTTTGAATGAAGGAGGAACCATGCCAACCCCCCAATGCCGTGTCGAGTCATGCGAAACCCCAGTATCGAAGAACGGGCGCATGTGTGACCAATGTCGTGAGCAGCAAGGTGGTCCGAAGCACCCGTGCTCCGATTGCGGAAAACCAATTAGTGCGCGAGTGAAGCGCTGCGACACTCACTGGATGGAAGCTAAAGCAGGGATGACCCATCGACCACGTCCGCGAATATCGCGAGCGCTGCGCGAATTTGTGCTCACTCGAGACAACTTCACTTGTCAGAACCCTGAATGCAGCTACAACCCCGAGTCCTTGGGTCTGTACAAAACTATGGGCTTGGTCTTGGGGCACATCAAGAGTCACGCGTCTGGCGGCGAAACCAGCGCCGAGAACTTGAGAGTGCTTTGCAGTCGCTGCAATCGCAAGGAATGGTTTATTCCGGGGCAGGAAATCCCGTCCTGAGGGTCGTTGCTGCACCCCACGTGACTTTTCGCTTGGGGAATACGTTTCCAATGTAATGCGTTATCCACGTGGCACGATTTAACGGGCACTTAATCCACGAGACGGGGGCAGCCATGTCAGAAGAACTTGAAAACAAAGCCGACACCGAAATCTGGGCGATGTTGCCCGAGTTAGAACCCCGTCCAAAGAGTGAGGCACTTCGGGTGCTTGCCGAGCGTGCTATGAATCGCCGCGAGTACTCCCAGGCCGCATCTCTGGCAGCTGAAGCTGCGGAAATTGCGGTGAGCATGGAAGACGACCGTCTGGCCGGCTGGCTATTCGCCGAGCAAGCAACGGCTGTGTGCCGGGGTGGAGATTGCGCCGAAGCGATTGTGCACTTTGAGCGTGCACTTGGTCATCACGAGCGAGTTGCAGCACAGCACGACTGTGGTCATGCTCTGAACAACATCGCCTCATGTGCTCTGAACTCAGGTGACTACGAGAAGGCTTTCCAGGCCGGTGTTCAGGCTCGTGATTTGGGTTGGGCTGAAGAGGACTACCGCATCGCCGGCTGGGGTGCCTTCCATGCCGGAAAGGCTCTTTTCTTCGATGATAAAGAGCGAGAATCCTTGGACATGCTGGCGCAGGCGCGCGAAGCATTTCGAACGCGCGGTGATGTCAAGCAGGTTGCGTTTGTAGATGATTTCAGCGCCGGGGTGCATGACTATCTCGAAGATCGTGAAGAAGCCTTAAGTCTGTATGGACACTGCTTGCGGGTCGCGGAAACCATCGGTAAGCCGCTTGACATCGCCTATGCGCAACGTCGCTACGGCAAGCAACTCGCTCGCCTGCAGCGCTATGACGACGCGTTGATTCACCTCAATCGCGCTCGAGAAACCTATGTTGCCGAAAGTTACATCGCAGATGTTGCGTGGATTGATCGGGCAATCGCCGATGCTTTGAACTCACTTGACCGTGACGATGAAGCAATGGAAGTTTATGAGCGGGCTCAAGCGCTGTACGACGGCTTGGGTGATGACGAGCAAGCAAACCTTTGCCGACGTCAGCGAGCATTTCTGCTTGATATCCACGGTCGTCACGCTGATTCTGAGCGGCTCTACAGACAAATCCTCGCTTTGGCGGCAACGCAAGAGGACTTACACCGCGTTGGTTGGCTCTTTCGCGTGAATCTCGAATTGTGTGATCTGGTGCTGCGCCGCGGCGAATTCGATGAAGTCCTTGAATTGACGGGCGAACTACCGGCATCACCAGAGGATCTGAATCTGGGAAACCGAATCTTGCGCCATGTCTTGCGCGCACGTGCTTACTTTGGTCGCAGTGAATGGGATGACGCGCTGCATGAGGTTGAACAAGGAATAGCGCTGACGACCCCCGCGCAACTCAACGACGAAGCCGCCTACTTATTTGAGATTCGTGCCCTTATCGGCCTAGAGCGTGGCGTTGAGTCGGCGGAACGCGACTTGGCCCATGCCATCGCGCTACACCTTGCATCTGGGGAAGATGACAGGGCGCGCGAACTGGCCAGTCACTTTATGCCCACCATTGCTGAGCCAGATCCCGAAGCGAAGTCGGAATCTGCGATGTCACCGGCATCGCCTAGTTCGCCTTCGGAATCAAGTGGTGACCACTGACGTTGGGTGACACCAGTTTCGCTGACGACTAACCTGTTCGCCATCATCGTCAGGGGGAGTTCAGAATCCATTCGTGCAGCGCATACAGGCACCGCCGTGCTTGCCCGAATGGGTCGATGTTGCGCCGCTCGCTTCTGTCATTCTGCTGCCACTGACCGGTGGGAGTGAGTGTGACATTGCCGCCTTTAACTTCAATGACGGCAACGCCTTCGCCAGGCCAAATCACGACAAGGTCTGCCTCCATTGGGCCCAGATGTGGATCTTCCACCTTGAGAGACGCCAGCAGATAAGCCTCAGGTGGCAGTTGCTCGCGCAGGTGTTCCCAAACTTCGCGTTCCGCTTCACTTTGGAAGAAAGGCTCAACCGGGAGCAACTTCGGACTGGAATTAGGCATCTGAACTCCCCCTGACGATGATGGCG
>RGCY01000104.1 GCA_009918865.1 Actinomycetota bacterium | reverse complement strand
GAGACCTTGATCGTCTTGCGTCATGGAGTCAGCGAGCCAATGTGAGCCCCATGGGGGCCGGTGCACTTGCCGGTAGCAGTCTCGGTCTTGATTCGCAGCGAGTGGCTGCCGACCTTGGATTTGCGACTGCTGCGGATAACAGCATTGATGCGGTCAGCGATCGAGACTTTGTGGCCGAGTTTTGTTTTGTGACTGCCATGCTCGGCGTGCACTTGAGCCGGATTGGCGAAGAAGTGTGCATTTGGGCAACTCCAGAATTCGGTTGGATTCGTTTACACGATTCATGGTCAACTGGCTCTTCGCTGATGCCCCAGAAGCGAAACCCCGACATCGCGGAATTGGCACGCGGCAAGTCAGGTCGTCTGATCGGCTCGCTCGTGACAGTGATGACCATGCTCAAAGGTTTGGCCTTTGGATACAACCGCGATCAACAAGAAGACAAAGAAGCAGTTTTCGATTCGGTGGCAACATTGCTGTTGGTGCTACCAGCGGTGACCGGATTGATTACCACCATGACTGTGGACAGGCAGCGACTCAGTGACTCAGTTCGCACTGGTCACAGCACTGCCACGGACATTGCGGAATGGTTAGTGCGCGCCGGACTAACGTTCCGCGAAGCACACGACATCGCCGGTGAATGCGTGAAGTGGGCAGAAAACAAGGGTTGCGACTTGACCGAACTTTCGGCTGCAGACCTCACCGAGGTCCATCCCATGCTTGCAGATGCAGCCGATGCCCTCTCCCCCGAAGCATCACTGGCAGCACGGTCGAGTGTTAGTGGTCCGGCACCTGAGTCGGTGATGGCGCAGTTGAGTCGTGCCCGTCAGGCCTTAAAGCAGGAAGTAGCGCGATGGTGAGTGCCATGCCCATCGAGCCAATTGCTTCGTTGCGCGGTCGCCACATCATTGATGACGCGTCTCTGGAACCGGCTGAGTTTCGTGCGCTTTTGGATTTGGCCGATGCACTTGCAGACACCGCAGAGCGACGAACTTCGCACTCGGCAACAGTTCCCTTCGAACCGATGCTTCCTGGCAGAGTGATTGCTTGCATTTTCGAGAAAGCATCAAGCCGGACGCGCCTTGCCATCGAAATTGCAGCAGCACGACATGGTGCGAAAGCTGTGTTCCTTGACACCACATCTCAACTCGGACACAAAGAATCGCTCGAAGACACAGTGCGCTTGCTGAGCGCGACCTGCGATGCGATTGCGTTTAGGGGTAATCGCCAAAGCGACTTGGAAAGTATTTCTGACATCAGCACGATTCCGGTGTTTAACATGCTCACAGACATGTGGCATCCCACGCAAATGTGGGCTGATGTGCTCACTATGCGTAATGTCACGGGTAAAGAAGTTGGCGAAATTTCCTACGCGTTCGTCGGAGATGGGCGCTGCAATGTTGCCAACTCACAACTACTCACGGGCGCGGTCCTGGGCATGGATGTGCGCATCATTGCGCCAACTGAGCTGCAACCCGACGCAGCAATCCAGCAGCGTGCAGCCGAAATTGCCTTGAATTCCGGCGCACGCATCGCCATCACTGACTCTCTCGACGCACTGCACGGAGTTGATGTGGTGAGCACCGATGTGTGGGTGTCTATGGGCGAACCACAGGATGCTTGGCAAGAGCGAGTGGCACTCTTGCGTGATTACCGTGTCACGCACGAGTTACTGGCTCGCTCGGGTAATCCGAATGTCACATTCATGCATTGTTTGCCAGCGTTTCATGACCTGAACACAGAAGTGGGTGCGCAGGTGGCCGCGGCAACCGGACTGACTGATGGCATTGAAGTCACGGATGCAGTGTTTCGCAGTTCGGCAAGCCGCGTCTGGGAACAAGCGGCTGCGCGAGTCTGCACAACCGAAGCGCTGTTCGTTTCGGCGATTGCCTGAGGCATACGTGACGACCAGACCGAGTTGGTGGCGCGGCGCGCGCACAGTTCCGGAAGTTGCGTGGCGTGCCCGAAACCCCTGGCATCCCACTGGCGCAGGACTCGCGCTGCTCATCATGGGGCTTGCGATTTTTGGTGCTGGCGAGGCACTCGTGTTGCGTTCACGCATTGGCAACTCGCCGTGGACCGTGTTGGCCGAAGGATTGAGCCGACAAACCGGACTTGAAATTGGTGTTGCCACATTCGTCATCAGTGCGATGGTGTTGCTGGCATGGTGGCCGTTGCGCGAGCGTCCAGGTCTAGGAACTGTGGCAAATGTCTTGCTCGTGGCAACGGCACTCGATGTCACAGCTCGACTGGTGCCGAATGCAACTCCTGGTGTGTCTGCTATCGCCTATGCAGTCGGGGGCACTCTGTTGGTTGGGCTGGGTAGTGGGCTGTACCTCACAACAGGTCTTGGGTCAGGTCCAAGGGATGGCCTGATGACGTCGCTGCATCGAAAAACTGGTCAATCTGTTGCGCGAATTCGACTCGCGATTGAATCGTCCGTGCTCACGGCTGGCTGGTTCCTTGGTGGGCGCGTTGGAGTCGGGACGCTGATTTTCGCGCTGCTTGTGCCGCGCGCCGTGGCATGGGGCCTAGCCGGGGTTGCGGCCAGCGCACCAAATCGCTCGCAGCGCCCGTGAACCGCACTCCCCTTGCCGCACTCCCCTTACTAGCCAAATCAACAGCCACACAGCTCGCTTGCCACGCCCGTGACCAACAACGCCCGTGACCTGCAACGCCACTCACCTGCAACGATGGGCGGTATGCAACAGGTGTACCCGGAGCAACGTGTGGTGTCGTTGGAGGATCTAGCACCTGATTACCTCAACCAACAAACTCCTGAGAACAACGATGTGCCCTTCATCCGCGCGATGATGATTGCGTCGATTGATGGCGCAGTGCGCGGTGCGAGTGGCACCAGCATGGATCTCACGAATGAAGAAGACCTCGCGCTGCTGTCGATGTTGCGAGCATGCTCTGATGCGGTGTTAGTTGGAGCCGCCACTGCGCGCGCCTACCCATATCGCCCTCCACAACCACATCAGCGGTGGGTGAGCATGCGTCGCGAAGCGGGCTTGAGTGATGCGCCACGGCTAGTGATTGTCAGCCGAACCGGACTCGCAGCAGACGATGCTTGCTTTTCAGATTCCAAGAACCCACCACTGTTCGTGGTGCCACAAGCGTGCCCAATGCGCTCTGAACTTAGCACGCGCGCCGAAGTCATCATCGCCGGCGAGAATGATGTCGATGTGACGACCATGACCAAAGAATTACGAAGCCGAGGAATCCTTCGCATCGTGTGTGAAGGTGGTCCCACACTGTTGTCATTGCTGAGCGCCGCGGGGTTACTCGATGAGTTATGCCTCACAACTGCCCCCATGTGGGTGGGTGGGTCGGATGTGACGCTCGGTTATGGCGCAGCATCTGCACTCACGCACAAATTCGAATTATCCAGACTCTTCCTGGGTCGTGATTCCTACCTGTTCGCGCAATGGCGTGCACAACGTGGCAACTCGTTTTCGCGATCGTGATTGCGCCCGGTTCACACTGCAGCGTGCACAAACTACGAACGCGCATTAGCGTGTGCGTCACCACGATTTTGGGGAGCCACACATGACGCACAAACCTGAACCGACTGTTCCTGTCGCTCTGACAGATGAACAGTGGCGCGAGCGACTTGACCCACTTGAGTACGCAGTGCTGCGTCAGGCTGGGACAGAGCCGGCATTCTCCGGTCGTTTCGTTTCTCACCGCAAAGTCGGCATCTACTCGTGTCGCGGTTGCGGCGCGGAGTTGTTTCGAAGTGAGACCAAGTTCGACTCCCACTGCGGTTGGCCTTCATTCTTTTCGCCACTGGCTGGCGAGAAAGTGATTGAACGGACAGATACGAGCCATGGCATGACTCGAGTGGAAGTGTTGTGCGCGAATTGCGGTAGCCACCTTGGTCACGTGTTCTCGGGCGAGGGCTACAACACCCCGACTGATTTGCGTTACTGCATCAACAGTGTGTGTCTCACCTTTGAAGCCGCCGACGCTCCATCGGATTGAGCTCAGATTGCTAGGACATCAGTCACGATGCCGCGCCTCACTCGCACCAAGAGACTAAAGACTGATGAAAGCAACTCCGGCCATCGCGACAGCAACGCCAACATATTGAATTAGGGCGAGCCGCTCTTTATGCACAAATCGCGCCAGTGCGACGGTGACAATTGGGTAAATCGAGCCTAAGACGCTGACAATCGCCAAAGCTTCCATGCGAGTTGCAAATCCATAGGTGATGTTGGCAGTGACATCGAGTACTCCGATGGTCAACAACGGTAGGAATTCAGCGCGCGTCAGCGTGCGCAAGGATGGCGTGAAGAAAAGTGCCACAGCGAAAATCCCGAATGAGAACACGCGCATCACTAACATGGTCATCAAGACTGACACTTGCGAACCCTTGGCCACTCCCACAATCGCAAAGCCAAAAAACAATGCGGCAGCCGCGGCCAATGCAACTGGTTTCCAAGGTGAGCGCGCAGACAGTTCCGGTCCGCTGGCCAACACAATGCCGATTACTGCCGCGGTGACTCCTACTGCGTGAGCGTGGCTCAGCCGTTCACCACTTGCAAGTCCGACCGTCAGCGGCACCAAGACACCCATGGCTGCAATGGGCGAGACAACACCCATCGTGCCTTGTGCAAGTGCTGCGTAGAAGGTCAACAAACCGGCCATCCCAGTGGCACCGGCAAACAATGCCCATAACGTCCACGCGCCAGGCTGAATTCCTTGCGGTCACCCAGGCCAACCACCAGGTCGCGGGCACCGGCGTGGGCCGTCTCGCCCACCTCGGCCTTGAAGCCCGGCGTGGCCAGCGCCACCGACAACGCCTCGGCGCCGCGGGCGCCCTTGGC
>RGCY01000103.1 GCA_009918865.1 Actinomycetota bacterium | reverse complement strand
GGATCCCTTGACGCTGCAGACTGTTGGAAAGCTGGAGTCTGATCCACGCCTGAAGGGTCTGCAAATTTCGGCCCACTCGCGGGTTGACGAGCGCACAGGCGAGTTCCTGTTTTTTGCCTATGGAAACAAGCACCCCTACATGCATTACGGTGTGGTCAATGCGCAGGGCCAGTTGCAAACCCTGGTCCCGGTTGAACTGCCAGGTCCACGCTTACCACACGACATGGCCATCACCGCCAACCACAGCATCTTGCATGACTTCCCGCTGATCAACAACCCCGAGGCCTTGAAGGCGGGTCGCTACAGCCTGGAGTTTCACCCGGAATGGAAGTCGCGGTTTGCCGTCATCCCCAGGCACGGCAGCGCACAAGACATCCGGTGGTTTGAAGCCGAACCACGTTACATGCTACATGTGGCCAATGCTTGGGAAGAAGTCAACGAAAAGGGCGAAACCGAAATCGTGATGCTGGGCACGCCCTACGCCATGCCCAAACAATTTGACGGCAGCCTGGATGTCAAACGCCTGCTGTTCACCATTGGCACCCAAGGCACCGAGTACGAGTTCTACCAATGGCGCTTTAACCTGAGCACCGGACAGACCCGCGAAAGCGTGGTGGACGACATTCTCAACACCGAGTTCCCGATGATCAACGCCTGGTACCAGGGCTACAAAAACCGCTACACCTACCATGTGCTGATGGGCCGTTCACGCACCGTGGAGCAACCCCACTTTGCGGGTTTGGCCAAGTACGACCTGGAAACCGGCAGTGCCGTGACCTATCACCCCGGAGAAGGTTACTGGTTCAGCGAAGCCCCGTTTGCACCGCGCGACAACCCGCAGGCCGAAGACGACGGCTACCTGATCGGTTTTGTCTGGAATGGCCTGAAAGAACGCTCCGAGGTCTGGGTCATCGATGCCCAGCGCATCGCAGCGGGCCCGGTGGCCAGGGTCATCCTGCCGCAACGGGTGCCGCACGGCTTTCACAGCACCTGGGTGCGTGAATCCTTGTTACCCACCCCCTGATGACACGCTGCCACACATGAAGCCTGATTTGAAACCCCCCACAGCGCAAGACCTGCTGGGTGTCTGGAACCTGGTGCGCTGGGAAATCACCTACGACGATGGTCGCCCCACCACCTACCCCTTTGGACCTGATGCCACTGGACTGATCCAGTACACACACGACGGCGGCATGGCCGCATGCATCGCCCGCGCTGGTCGCCCCCCACTGTCGAGCGCCAGCGTGCGCAGTGCACCTGAGCATGAAAGGCTGGTCGCGTTCGAGAGCTTTTTTCAATACGCAGGGCGCTACGAAGTGCGTCAACACGCAGGCGTGGCTCAGGTGGTTCACCACGTCAGCCATGCGCTGAATCCCAACTTTGTGGGCAGCGACCAGATTCGCAACATGGAATTTGGTGTCGATGGCACGCTGACCCTGTCTGCGTCCGATCCGGTGCCCGGCAGCACCACCCTGCGCCACCACCGATTGATCTGGAGACGTTGATGACCCTTTTCGAAAAGCACCAGGCCCGTTTTGAACAGGCACAACAAGCCTGTGCCACGCGCCATTGCTGGAGCCCTTACCCGGAAATGCCCGACAAATATCCGGAGGCTGCGCATGCCAAAAGCGCGGGGTTGGCCGCTTTTGAACAGCACCTGAAAAACGGTCGATTTGAACTGGACCAACCCAACATCACTAACTGGATCGGCGAAGAAATATCGCCATACACGCAACAAGCCTTGGGCGTGGTCTACCCGCAATCGGACATCAACGCGCTGTTCAATGCGGCCGACAAGGCGATGCAGGGCTGGGCACAAGCCCCTTATGCGCAGCGCATCGGCGTGCTGATGGAAGTGCTCGAAGTCCTGTACCGTGACCACCTGTTTGAAATCCTGCATGCGGTCATGCACACCGCAGGGCAAAGCTACAACATGGCTTATGCCGGTTCGGGTGTGAACGCGCTGGACCGCAGCATCGAGGCCCTGGTGTATGCCGAACAAGCCATGCGCTCGGTGGCCCCTTCGGCCCGCTGGTCCAGGCGCTTTGGCAATTCGGATATCCATCTGCAAAAAACCTACCGCCTGGTGCCCCGTGGCACAGCCGTGTGTTTCTCTTGCGCGAGCTTTCCCACCTGGAACGCCTGGCCTTCCATGATGGCGAGCCTGGCCACCGGCAACCCGGTGATCGTCAAACCCCACCCGGCCACCGTTTTGCCCATGGCCATCACGGTCAGGGTATTTCGACAGGTGTTACAGGCCGCAGGCTTTGACCCCAATCTTGTGACGATGGCCATCGACACGGCCAGTGAGCCGATCGGCAAAATGCTGATCAAGCACCCCCAAACGGCCATCGTCGACTTCACCGGCAGTGTGCGTTTTGGTCAGTGGGTGGAGCAAAACGCACACCCTGCCTTGGCCTTCACCGAGACAGCGGGTTGCAACACCGTGGTGCTGGAGTCGGCGCAAGACCTCGACGCAGCCTTGCGCAATTTGGCCACCACCATGTGCCTTTTCAGCGCGCAAATGTGCACCAGCCCGCAAAACATCTACATCCCGCAATCGGGCGTGAACACGCCGCAAGGCATCGTCCCCTTCCACGAAGTCGCGCAGCGCCTGGCCTCGGCCGTTCAGGCACTCTCCACCGACCCCAAAAAAGCCTCCATGATCTTGGCCACCATCCAGTCGCCACAAACGCTGGCTTTGCTGCAAGACATGCAAGCGCAAGGCCAGCAGCGCGGTCAGGTGCTGCTGTCACCCCAAGCCTATGCGCACCCGGAATTTCCCAGCGCCCGCACCAGCACGCCGCTGATGCTGCAAGTCAGCACGCGTGAGCGAGATCTGTACGCCCAAGAGCGTTTCGGCCCCATCAGTTTTGTCATCGCCTGTGAAGACGCACAAGATGCCCTGAAGCAAGCCACGCAAGATGCCCGCAGCCAAGGCGGCTTGACCGCTTTTTTGTATTCCACGCGCGAAGAATTCATCGCCCAGGCCGAAAATGCCTATGCACGTGCAGGTGCCCAGCTGACCATCAACTTGGTCGGGGCCATGCCTTTGAACTTTGCAGCGGCCTACAGCGATTACCACGTCACCGGCCTGAACCCGGCGGGCAATGCAACGCTGACCAACCTGGCTTTTGTGGCCGGTCGGTTCGGCATTGTGCAGTCGCGTCGCCCGGTCACTTCGGAAAGTGGTATCAAAGCATGACACACCCACGCTTGCCCCTGCGACTGCCGGTGTTTGCTGCGCCGATGTTTTTGATCTCGGGCCCCGAGATGGTCATTGCTGCTTGCAAGGCGGGCATTGTGGGCGCCTTTCCCACCCCCAATGCACGACCGATCGAAAAACTCGACGAATGGATGAAAACCATCGCGGAAGGCCTGGCGCTGGCCCGCGATGTGCAAGGTGCAGATACCGTGGGCCCGTGGTGTGCCAACCTGGTGACCCACTCGTCCAATACCCGGCTGGCACAAGACTTGGAGTTGATCGCGCAATACAAACCACCGGTGGTGGTCACGGCATTGGGCAGTCCCAAACCCGCCATCGAGGTGGTTCATGGCTATGGCGGTCGGGTTTTTGCCGATGTCATCAACCTATCGCTGGCCCAAAAAGCCGTCAAAGCAGGGGCCGATGGCCTGGCCTGCGTCTCGGCAGGTGCAGGGGGCCACACCGGCTTTTTGTCACCCTTTGCTTTTGTCAGCGCCATCCGCGAGTTTTTTGATGGCGAAGTGGTTTTGGGCGGTGGCATCAGCGATGGCTGGGGCATTGCTGGGGCCATCGCGGCTGGCGCAGATTACGTTTACATGGGCACGCGTTTCATTCCGGCTACCGAAAGCATGGCACCCGAGGCCTACAAGCAAATGATCGTCGACTGCACTGTGGACGACCTGATCGTCAGCGCAGGGGTGACAGGCACACCGGCCAGTTGGCTCAAACCCTCGTTGCGGCTGAATGGCCTGGACCCGGACAACATGCCCGATGCCCCGTCCCGCCAATACGACAGCAGTGTTTCCTTTGCTGGCAAGAAGTGGATGGAGGTTTGGGCAGCAGGGCAAGGCCTGGGCACCATCCACCAATCCGCCCCCATGGCCAGCATCGTGGATCAACTGGCCCTCGAATACACCACCGCCATGCAGCGCTTGCAAGCCCTGCCCTATCCCCAAAGGAGTTTCCAATGAGCGCACCCGTTTACATTTTGGGCGGCTACCAATCTGACTTTGCCAAGTCCTGGTCACGCCAGGGCCAGGACATTTCAAACATGGTGCAAGAAGCCACGCAAGGCGTGCTGGAGAATGCCCAACTGGACACCTCGGCCATCGAGAGCATCCACGTGGGCAATGCATTTGCCGAATTGCAACGACAGCAAGCCCACTTGGGCTCCATGGTGGCCCAAATGACACCCGAACTCTGGGGTGTCCCGGCCATGCGCCATGAAGGGGCCTGTGCCTCTTCGTCGCTGGGCGTGTTGGCGGCCATGGCCGAAATCGAGGCGGGCCGTTACGACTGTGTGCTGGTAATGGGCGTCGAGGAATTCAAAAACACCTCGGGCAATGTGGCCTCGGTCAATCAAAACGCTGCGGCCTGGCAAGGGCATGAAGATATCGATTGCACCTTTATGTGGCCTGCCGCTTTTGGTTTGCTGGCCCAAGAATACGAGCGCCGCTACGGCCTTGACCGCAAGCATCTGAACCGCATTGCCGAAATCAACTACAACAACGCGAAACGCAATCCCCTGGCGCAAACCCGCGCTTGGCAATTTGATGCCTTGAGCTTCACCGATGACAATGAAGCCAACCCGATCATCGAACCTGGCACACGCCGCCAGGACTGCGGCCAAATCACCGATGGGGCCTGCGCTGTGG
>RGCY01000102.1 GCA_009918865.1 Actinomycetota bacterium | reverse complement strand
GCACATCAGCATCCACACGAGCCCCAGGCATTACGCACGCGGTTGGCTCCGGCGGCAACGCCACCGTGCCAGCATCTCGGAATATGCGTAGGGGCGAGCACCCAAACTGGATGCTCGCCCCTACGACAACTCGTGCGCCCTTAGGGCATCGTGGTGTTGTAAATCTTTGGCTTTCCGCCGGACACGCTGACCTCAAGTGACAGCGTCTTACCTTTCGGTGTCTCACACACAACACCCCACTGGAAACGAGCAGTCTTGCCCGGGTCCAACGAGTCAATTGCTTCCCAGGTGTCCGGATCCTTAGTGCCAATCAATGTCACTGTGCCGTCATCGCCCTGAAGGCCTCTGCAAATTGGGGCCTTAACATTCGAAGTCTTGCCAATAATCTGCATGTCCTTTACCGAAATCGGCTCGTTTGAAGTGTTGTTCACAGTGACCATGAAGTACACCGCACGGTCATCCTCATAGCGACCGAATTCAGGGAAGCCAAGCTTGTCGGCCTTGAAATATTTCGGCACGCTCAACGTCACCTGCGCCTTGTTTCCATCCGGCAGCGGCAGAACTGCTGGTTTCCCAAATTCGCTATTCGCCGCCGCAACGATGGTTGCCGAGTTCTTCGGAGCCTTCGGAGCAACAGTTTTGTCAATCTTCTTCTTGTCGTCAGGATTGCGTGAAACCAGAACTGTCGCCTGCACTGTTTCGGCGTTGATGGTCGGAGGAGCGGTCAAAATGATGGTCTCGGACTGCGAGTAGGACGGACCAGCACCATTTCCATTTGCGGCGTCCAACTCAGCGCGCTTCTGGAACGCGCCAGCACCACACGCACTGACTAAGAGACCGGCTGCAACCACCGCGACGGGGAGGATTCGACGCACGAGACACTCCTTTGTAGGGCTATCGCCCGTGAACTATTCAGACTCCTAAGGATACCCCGTCTTGACGATGCCGTACATCGCCGGTCTAGGGCCTTCACCCGTCAGATGTGGGCTACCCCTGTCACGATTCTGTGGAAACTCTGGGATCTAGTCGCGCGTACCCAATATCGACAATCAAGTTCAAAATAATGACAAACGCAGCCGCCACAAGCGTCACCCCAGTGATGAGGGGTAGGTCGTAGTCCGTGACCCCTGACACGGCCAAACGCCCTAAGCCAGGCAGGTTAAAGACGGCTTCCGTGATGACCGCTCCCCCGAGCAACCCTGCTAGGTCCAGACCCGCAGCCGTGACCACCGGGGTCAGACTTGCCCGCAGCACATGCCGCCACAGCAAGCGTCGCGGTGCCACCCCTTTCGCACGAGCCGTGCGGATGTAATCCTTGCCGAGCACTTCCAGAACTTCACTGCGCACCAAGCGGGTGTAGAAGGCCGCGTAGACGATTGCTAGTGAAAACCAAGGCAAGAGCAAAGACTGAAACCACTGGGTCGGGGACTGCAGCAGGGATGCATAGGACGGATAAGGCAACAGTTGCCAACGAATGACCACAAAGACCAAGAGCAGTAATCCGATAAAGAACACCGGAAGGCTGTAACCCACCAAGGCCAGAGTCATAACGATGCGGTCAGTTACCTGTCCGCGACGCAGTGCTGTGTAGACACCAGTCGAGATGCCGAGCACCATCCACAGGATGAATGCCCCACCGGCAAGACTTGCAGTCACAGGCAGCGCTTGCCCGATGAGATGCACCACCGTGTCTCCCTGACGAAATGAATACCCCAAACACGGGGCCGCGCAATCAAAGGCCGCCGAGCCAGAGCCGTAAGTGCGCCCAGCAAAGATTCCTTTCAAGAATTGCAGATACTGAACTGCAAGAGGGTCATTCAAACCCAAGCGGATGCGATTCGCCTCAACAATGGCTGGCGTGCAGGACTTCCCACAGGTGAGAAGGGCAGGGTCAGTGGGCACCGCGTTGAACAGCACAAAGGTGACAGCAGTAAGGATCAGCAGCAGCCCCACCGCCACACCTATGCGTCGGATGACATAACCACCCACATGCATCCCCCGTCATGTCAGAGTGTGCAATCAGTTGATTGCCACTACTTCGCCACCGCCAGCGCCGCGTATGGCCATGAGCCATACGGCGACCAGATGTATGCGCCGTTCACCTTGGAGCCGACCAGCCGTTGCTCGCGACCAAAGCGAGTAGGGAGCACCAGCGCGAGTTGCGCAGCCTGTTTGTCGAGTTCCTGCCAGCGCTTTGCTTGCGCGGAGCGGTCGGTCAGAGCTCGCGCGTCTAAGCAGGCTTTGGTGAACGTGGCATCGTCATACCGAGACAAATTGAACCCGCCTGCGGGCGTGAATAACTCTGGAATCACGGTGGAAGCGTTGAGCCAGTCTGGTCCCCAACCGGCAGCAGACATGGTCCCTTGTTTCGCCGGGTCAAGCACGATGCCGTAATAACTCCCCGGCTCCAAGCCATTGGGCTTGGCAACTATCCGTGCTTTGGCAAGCGATGCAATCATTGAGGACACCGCTTTGTCATTCTCGGGTGACTTCGGATAATCGATGGTGATGGGGTTGGGAAATGGCGTCCCTGAATCCTTGATGAGCTGCTTCGCGTACGCGGCATCTCCTTCAGGCGGAATTGATTTCCCAAGCAAGGTGTCCCATAAACCAGTTGGTGCGTAATCCATGGAGAGGTTCGGCTTGATGACGCCGTCTGCATAGTCACCTGCGTAAGTCCCACCGGCAATCTTGCGCAGTTGTGCGCGGTCCACCGCTGCGAGAATCGCTTGGCGGTGTTTCAGCACGGGAACTTTTGTGGTGTTGATTGCGTAGTAGCGAACATAAGGGTCGAGATCATTAAAACGGCGGTCCTTGAGTCGTGCATCACCAAACACGGCAGCGAGTTTCGCCGGCACGATTGAGTCCGGGGATAGCGAACGTTGATCATCTGCCGCATCAGCAACGAGACGCTCCGTGATGAGGGCATCCTGAATGCCGAAGACATACTCAATTCGGTCCGGGTATGCCGGGCGATAACTATCCACGGAGGCTGACCACTGGGAGTTGCGCACCAGCACCAGTTTCGTTTTCTTTTGATAACTCAGGATTTTGTAGGGCCCGTTGCTGAGTGGGCGGTCGTCATACTTCTCCGCGGTGTCAAAGGCTTTAGGCACCGGAGCGAACGAGAGCAGCGTGACTGTGTAGTTGAAGTCACCTTGTGGCTGCTTCAAGCGGAATGTGATGGTTGAGCCGTCGCAGGTGACTGCCTTGTCGTATGCAGCACTGTTATTACCAGTGGTCGCATAAGGGCCTTTGTAGACGGACGAACCGTCCTTGGCCGTCGGGATGTCTAGCAAGGAAATCGCATACGTTGGCCCGTCAGTGATGATGGATGTTGCGAAGGTGCGCGAGACGCCGTACTTCACGTCTTCACAGGTGACAGGTTGGCCGTTCTCCCATTTCACTCCGTCTCGCAAAGTGAACTTCCACACTCTGCCGCCTTCGCTGGAGGTTCCTGTGTCGGTTGCCAGGTCCGCGACGAGTTTTCCGGCCTTATCCGCATCTGGGCTGAGGGTGTATGAAGTCAAAGTGCGCTGCAAGTAGCCATTGGCGAATGCCAAGTCTTCGCCGGTGTAGTTGCGCTGTGGATCAAGGTGAAGAATCTGCTCGCTTTGTGTGAGCAATGTCAGCGTTCCACCTTTTGTGGGTGTGCCCCCGGAAACATTCGAACCACCGCAGCCCGCCAGAAATGCCGCAGCAACCACGGCTGCAGTGGTGAGAACGCGGCGTCGGCGGTTGCTGCGTGACCAAACCTGGGTGATGTGCACTGGAGTCATGGCTACTCCCCTTTGAGTTCCTCAGGCGCGGCGACGATGCCGTGCCCGTGCAGTGAATCACGCAGCGCATCGCCAAGGAGGTTGAATGCCAAAACTGATGTCAACAATGCAGTCATGGGAACGAAGAAGTAGAACGGGTCCACTGTGAAATAAGTGACTGAGTCATCCAACATCGCTCCCCAGGTTGGCGTTGGTGGCTGGACTGAAATGCCTAGATAGGCCAGCGCCGCTTCTGCCGCAATGTAGGAAGGAATAACGATGGTGGCGTAGATGATGATGACTGATGTCAAGCCGGGCAGGATTTCACGCCACAGAATGCGCACTGGCCGGGCACCCATGCTGCGTGCAGCGAGCACATAGTCCAAAGTGCGCAGCGACAACACCTGACCACGAACGATGCGAGCGAGATAGGGCCAGCCAAACACACTCAACACAAGAATCAGGCCAACCACCCGAGAAGGGTTTCCCTGTGGGACTCCGATGGCAGCCAACCTTTGATCAAGCACTGGTGCAAGTGCGATGACTGCCAAGAGCAATGGAAATGCCAACACGATGTCCATGAAGCGACCAAGCAAAGCATCCAGCCAACCTGCCGAATACCCAGCAATGATGCCGACCAGCACTCCCAACGCGACAGTCACTGCAGTAGCGGTCAAAGCAATGAACAGGGATGTGCGAGCTCCGAACAGCAGCCGAGCAAAGAGATCGCGACCTGTCAGCGGCTCAACCCCAAGAATGTGAGGCCAATCAACACCACCAAGGCGTCCTAACGGCAAACCCCCATCATCACTGATTTTCTCGGGGTGGAAGTCATAAGGATTGATGCCCATCCAGTGTGTGATCAGTGGTGCGGCGATTGCAAGCACCGCGATGACTCCGATGGTCCACATGCAGGCGATGGCGACACGATCCCGGCGCAGTCGCTGCCAGGCCAATTGCCGTGGGCTACGGGTGACCCACACGACTTCATCCGGCGGCGAAGCGCCACCGTCCGCCGCCTCGGCTCGGGGAACATGCGATGAGGTGTCGTTCACCGCATGCCCTCCCCCGTGCCGCTGTTGGACAGCAGGGGAAGTGTGTCGATTC
>RGCY01000101.1 GCA_009918865.1 Actinomycetota bacterium | reverse complement strand
TTGCTAGCGATGGCAAAGATTTCGTCCTCTGTGTCCACCACGACTGCGGCAACCAAGTCACCACGCGCTTCAACAAGACGCATCGCCCTCACCCCCAAAGTGGCCCGACCCTTGGTATTCCACTCAGTAAGTGGCGTGCGCTTGCCAAACCCACCAGCAGTCACAGTGACCAGCGATGCACCTTCGCGAACAACCTGCATTGCTAGCAAGTTGTCTTCGCCTCGGAACTTCATTCCGATGACCCCAGCGGCTGAGCGACCCATGGGACGCACGGTTTCGTCGTTCGCAGCAAATCGCACGCTCATACCCTTGCGCGAAACGAGAATTAACTCATCCGTGGCTTCCACCAACGATGCCGAGATAACTTCATCGTCGTCCTTGAGACCAACCGCGATGATGCCACCGGAACGGTTTGTGTCGTATTCATCAAGTTTCGTTTTCTTCACCTGACCGCCACGCGTTGCCAGAACGAGGTACGGCGACTGCTGGTAGTCCTTGATGGCGAGCACTTGGCAGATTTGTTCGTCGGCAGCAAATGCCAACAAGTTCGCCACGTGTTGGCCACGGGCATCTCGACCGAGTTCAGGGAGTTGGTAGCCCTTGGTGCGGTAGACGCGACCTTTGTTGGTGAAGAACAGCAGCCAATGATGTGTGGTGGTGACAAAGAAGTGCTCCACCACATCGTCTTGACGCAACGCCGCACCCTTGACGCCTTTTCCGCCGCGGCGTTGTGCTCGGTAGGAATCGGCACGAGTGCGCTTGGCGTAACCGCCGCGCGTGATGGTGACGACGATGTCTTGCTCAGCGATCAAGTCTTCTTCAACGAACTCGCCTTCGGCTTGTGCAAACTGAGTGCGGCGTTCATCGCCAAAGCGAGACACGATTTCACCGAGTTCTTCGCGCACGATGGAACGCTGACGGGCTTCGTTGGCAAGAATGTCTTGGTAGTCCGCGATGGCAACCATGAGCTGGTCATACTCACTCTGCAACTCATTGCGCTCAAGCGCGGCAAGTTTGCGCAACTGCATGTCAAGGATTGCCCGTGCTTGCAGTTCGTCAATGCTTAACAACTCCTGCAGACCCTCTTGAGCAGCGGAGGCAGATGATGATGCTCGAATCAGTGCAATCACTTCATCAATGCGGTCAATTGCCGCGAGCAGACCGCGCAGGATGTGGGCGCGTTCTTCGGCCTTGCGCAGACGATAAGTCGTGCGGCGGCGGATGACTTCAAGTTGGTGAGTAATCCAGTGCCGCACAAAGAGATCCAGACTCAATGTGCGCGGCACACCATCAACCAATGCCACCATGTTCGCGCCGAACGTTTCTTGCAACTGCGTGTGGCGGTAAAGCTGGTTGAGAACGACCTTCGCAACGGCGTCCCGCTTCAACACGATGTCAATGCGTAGTTTGCCGCCGGCGGATTGGTCGATGACATCAGCCAATCCAGTGACCTTGCCACCTGTCGGGGTTAACTTGATACGGCAACTCCGTCACGCGCAGCACTGTGCGTCCGCGGGCATCTTCAACCACTTCAACAACACCGCGCATCGTGATGAGGCCGCGGCCTGTTCGGTACGCGTCGTCAATGCCGCGACGGCCCACGATGACACCGCGAGTCGGGAAATCCGGGCCGGGAACACGTTCCATCACTGCCGCGAGCGTGGTCTCACGATCGGCATCCGGATTGTCCAACGCCCATTCAACAGCGCTGGCGACTTCACGCAGATTGTGAGGCGGAATGTTCGTGGCCATACCCACGGCAATACCGGCGCTACCGTTAACAAGCAGATTCGGGAAACGACTTGGCAGAACCGTGGGTTCCATGTTCTTGCCGTCGTAGTTCGGGACGAAGTCCACGGTCTCTTCGTCAATGTCGCGCAACATCTCCATTGCCAGCGGCGCCATGCGACATTCGGTGTAACGCGATGCTGCCGCGCCATCGTTACCAGGTGAGCCGAAGTTTCCTTGGCCATCAACAAGTGGGTAGCGCAAAACCCAGGGCTGTGTCAGACGCACGAGAGTGTCATAAATCGCGCTGTCACCGTGTGGGTGGTAGTTACCCATGACTTCGCCGACAACGCGAGCACTCTTGTTGTAAGAGCGGTCGGGTCGGTAGCCGCCGTCATACATTGCATACAGCACGCGGCGGTGAACAGGCTTCAAACCATCGCGCACATCCGGCAATGCACGCGAGACGATGACGCTCATCGCGTAGTCGAGATAGGAGCGCTGCATCTCCACTTGCAGGTCAACAGGTTCAACCCTGTCGGCCGGCATGACGTCTGTGTTCTCGGTGTTATCAGTCATCGCATATGTCCTTTAGTCGTTAGAGCCTCAGATGTCCAGGAAGCGCACATCGCGCGCGTTCTGCTGGATGAAAGTGCGGCGGCTTTCCACGTCTTCGCCCATCAACACGCTGAACAATTCATCAGCCTGCGCGGCATCATCAATCGTGACCTGCAAGAGCACACGGCGGTCACGATCCATTGTGGTCTCTTTGAGCTCTTGCCAGTTCATCTCGCCAAGACCCTTGTAACGCTGAATGCCTTCTTCTTTCGGCAACTTCTTGCCGTTGGCGACACCAAGTTCAATGAGAGCGTCGCGTTCGCGGTCACTAAACGCGTAGTCCGGTTGTTCACTGCGCCCTGACCACTTGATTTTGTACAGCGGTGGCTGGCCGAGATACACATGACCGTTCTCAATCAAGGGCTTCATGAAGCGGAACAACAAAGTGAGCAGCAGCGTGCGAATGTGTTGACCATCAACATCGGCATCGGCCATGAGGATGAGTTTGTGGTAGCGCAAGCGGTTGATATCAAAGTCATCCTGCACACCCGTGCCAAGCGCACTGATGAGCGCTTGCACTTCGTTGTTTTGCAGCACCTTGTCGATGCGCGCCTTTTCAACATTCAAGATTTTTCCGCGAATCGGAAGGATGGCTTGCACATTCGGGTCACGCGCTTGCTTTGCCGAACCACCAGCGCTATCACCCTCAACCACGAACAACTCACACTCTTCTGGTTCATTACTCGCGCAGTCAGTCAACTTCCCTGGCAAGCTCCCGGAACCAAAGATTCCCTTACGACTGCGAGCCAAATCGCGTGCCTTGCGAGCCGCAATGCGCGCTTGGGATGCCGCAACAGCCTTGCGTGCAATCTCCTTGCCTTCAGCCGGGTTGGCTTCAAACCAGTCACCAAGTTTGTCGTTCACGATTTTTTGAACAAAAGACTTGGCAATCGTGTTGCCCAGTTTGCCCTTAGTTTGACCCTCAAATTGCGGCTCAGAAAGTTTCACTGACACAATCGCAGTCAATCCTTCACGAATGTCTTCACCAGTGAGTTTGTCGTCTTTCTCTTTCAACACACCCCATGTGCGCGCGTACTTATTTAACGAACTCGTGAGCGCGGCACGAAAACCCTCTTCGTGCGTTCCACCTTCGGTGGTGTTGATGGTGTTAGCGAATGTGTACACACTTTCGGCGTATCCAGAGTTCCACTGCAATGCAACTTCGGCAGAAATCTTCTTCGTGGTGTCTTCGGATTCAATGTGGAGCACACTGGGATGAGCGACGCCTTTGGCCGCATTGAGGTGACGCACAAAGTCTGCAATTCCACCGTCATAGCGGTAGCTCACAGAGCGTTGTTTGATTGCACCATCCCCGCCGGCGAGTGGCCCATCAACACTGTCATCCACGATGACCGCGCCGGCACGCTCATCCGTGAGGGTGATTGTGAGACCTTTGTTGAGGAACGCCATTTCCTGGAAGCGGCGCGACAGAGTTGTGAAGTCGTAGTTCGTGGTTTCAAAGATGTTGCCGTCTGCCCAGAATGTGACGGTCGTTCCAGTTTTGTCTGTCTTCTCGCCCTTTGCCAGCGGCGCATCCGGCACACCATGGGTGTAGGACTGCCGCCACACGGAACCTTCGCGGTGAATCTCGACGCTGAGCGTTGTGCTCAGCGCGTTGACCACAGACACACCGACACCGTGCAGACCACCGGAAACGGAGTACCCACCGCCGCCGAACTTTCCGCCCGCGTGTAGCACCGTGAGCACAACCTCAACGGCCGGTTTCTTCTCCACCGGGTGCTCATCGACCGGAATTCCGCGACCGTTATCGATCACGCGCACGCCACCATCAGCCAGCAGGGTGATGTCAATGTGCGTGCAGTGCCCGGCGAGTGCTTCGTCCACCGAGTTGTCGACGACTTCGTAGACAAGGTGGTGCAGACCGCGCTCGCCTGTGGACCCGATGTACATACCGGGGCGCTTGCGAACAGCGTCGAGACCTTCGAGAACTTGGATGGCACTGGCGTCGTAGGACACGGGTGCACCTTTCCTGGGTAGTCATGGGTGACCGGGGGGTTCACGCCCTGGTGTGGAGCGTTTTCTCCGGGTTTACTGCCTGATTTCAGTCTTCTCACCGGGTGTGATGTTTGCGTGCGGCACACGGTTGGAATCCGGGTCTTATCCTAGTGATTTCCAAGTGCCCTTGGGACGTTCTCGCCCGTCATGGCGGCTGTGGCGGATTTAGCATGCGGGGGCGTAGGTACCCGCGTGCGGGGCTGTTCAATCGCTAATAATGGGGATGGCACCCGCTGAACGGGGATTTATCCCAAATTTGCCGCACTTTTTCCACACCTGTGCATGACCCTGTTGACACGCCGCCAATTGCGCCGAAATTTGGACATGTGTGACGAGATGCGGCATACCTGTTTCAGATGACGCGATTTGGGCTGCTCAAGCCCCGGCTTTGCATTTAGTGGGCAATTCTCAGGACCTCATTGCCCTAGCCGTAGGTGTCGCGTGGGCCACGCCCGGAGATGTGCCGCGCACCTTTACGCCAACTTGGTGCACTTGGTGCGAGCACTGTGACATCCACCTG
>RGCY01000011.1 GCA_009918865.1 Actinomycetota bacterium | reverse complement strand
CCAACCGCACCGTCTTTACCTGCGGCACCTGCCGGACCAGCGGTAGATGTGAGTGCGGAGATAGGCATGAACAGTGCGAGCACGGCAACCACACTGACCACGAGCAGCCATGTGCGCGTGGTTCGAGAAGTGGGATGGTCGTGCTCTGGCACTCGATTCACTGGCTCTGGCACAGCATCAGTTGACACATGCGTGGTCATGGTTCCCCCTCACCGCGGTTCCCCGTGACCGCAGATGGCACACAAGGTACGGCTCAGAAACGTCGCAGCGCGGTATTGAGCAACACCGACCGCACCGTGGCGCGCACCTTCAGCGAGACTTAATGACCACCGATCCCACGGCTTTGTCGTGCAACCCACGACCATCAGAGTCTGTGATCACCGCTGGAAACACCAACATCAAAAGTGCGGTCCGCACGAGTGCGTGAAGCAGTGGCAACCTTCCGCCGCTAAGTCGTGCGACCGCAATGCCAACTGCATGCTGGCCAAGCGATGCACCCGTCACTGTGACCGCCAGCCACATCAACACCGCAGTCAGAATGAACACGGTGAGGTTGTAACTAGGGCTGGCGTAGCGGGCACCGAGTAACAGCGTCAGCACACTGCTCAGCGCCCAATCCAGCGACAACGCCAACACTCGTTGACCAAAACCAGCGATGCTGCCGACCCCATTCGCAGGTAAAGCAAGACGCGCCCCTCGCCAAGCAGCGTCGTTGGGTGTCGGCTGGTTCGGCGTTCCTGATTGTGCGTCGTTTTCGCTCATTCGACCGACTCCAATTCTGCTGCGGGGTTCACATCAGTGCGATGCCATGGATGCGCTGCACATACCACTCACGCGTTGCGCGCAGAGTAGGCGCTCTTGGTATGCCGTGCAGGAGTTTGATGAGCCGGCGCCGGCCAACTGAGGTTGCTCGATGTTGAAACGGTTTGTCCGGCCAAGCATGGCCCAGAGCACCAAAACCGCACCCAGACCCCCATCCGAACCAACATGTGGCGCACACCACAACGCCGCGGCACGGTGCGAAACACAGCGGTAACAAGGCAGTAGCCATCGGGTAATGCCCGGTCCATAGGTTTCTGCCTGCGCGTTAAACACTCTCGCGCTTTCCGCCACACGATACTCAGGTGAAGGGTCAAGAATGTTCCAGAACTCCGCTGAGGTCATGAAGTACATCAAGGAAAACAACGTGGTTTTCGTTGATGTTCGCTTCTGCGACCTGCCAGGCGTCATGCAGCACTTCAATGTTCCAGCGGCCTCGCTAGACGAGTCGTTCTTCACAGATGGCCAGATGTTTGATGGCTCTTCCATTCGTGGATTCCAAGCAATTCACGAATCCGACATGAAGTTGCTGCCAGATGTGACCACGGCTTACATAGACCCATACCGGTTTGAAAAAACACTCGTCATGAATTTCTCAATTCGTGACCCCTTCACCAACGAGCCCTACAGCCGTGACCCGCGTAACGTGGCGGCAAAAGCGCAGGCTTACCTTGCGGCCACCGGCATCGCTGACACCTGCTACTTCGGCGCTGAGGCTGAGTTCTATGTGTTCGATTCCGTTCGCTTCGAAACCAAGCAGAACCAGGCGTTCCACTACATCGACTCCAACGAAGGCGCATGGAACACCGGTCGCGAAGAAGAAGGCGGCAACCTCGGCTACAAGACTCGTTACAAGGGTGGCTACTTCCCCGTTTCGCCGGCCGACCAGATGGCAGACCTGCGCGATGAAATGGTGTTGAAGTTGCAGGAGGTGGGTCTGTCTGTGGAGCGTGCTCACCACGAAGTGGGCACCGCCGGTCAGATGGAAATCAACTACCGCTTCAACACCTTGCTTGCTGCTGGCGATGACTTGATGAAGTTCAAGTACGTCATCAAGAACACTGCATGGGATATCAACAAGACCGCAACCTTCATGCCCAAGCCGCTGTTCGGCGACAACGGTTCTGGAATGCACTGCCACCAGTCGTTGTGGAAGGACGGCAAGCCGCTGTTCTACGACGAGCGCGGATATGGCGGACTCTCCGACATCGCTCGCTGGTACATCGGCGGCATCCTGCACCACGCGCCATCCCTGTTAGCGTTCACAAACCCAACGGTTAACTCCTTCCACCGCTTGGTGCCAGGCTACGAAGCACCGGTGAACCTGGTCTACAGCCAGCGCAACCGTTCGGCCTGCATTCGCATTCCGATCACCGGCACCAACCCGAAGGCCAAGCGCATCGAGTTCCGCTGCCCTGACCCGAGCAGCAACCCGTACCTTGCCTTCGCGGCAATGTTGATGGCTGGCATTGACGGAATCCAGAAGAAGATTGAGCCGCCAGCTCCGGTGGACAAAGACCTCTACGAGTTGGCTCCCGATGAAGCCAAGGATGTGCCGCAGGTTCCTGCGTCGCTGCCGGCAGTTCTCGATGCGCTGGAGGCCGACCACGACTACCTCACCGCAGGTGGCGTGTTCACCAAGGATCTCATTGAGACCTGGATTGATTACAAGCGAACTGCTGAAGTCGACTACGTCCGCTTGCGTCCGCACCCTGCCGAATTCGAGTTGTACTACGACATCTGAGTTCGAGTTCGCCCCACAGCAACGGTCGTCACGCACTTCGCGTGGCGGCCGTTGTTGTGTCTCGATGCTGTAGGCAGAGACCCAAGCATCACGATGTTTGAGAAAGGCACTCTCTGATTGCGCCGCTCGTGCGCAAATGCAAATCGCGTTTCAGGTGTGGGCATGTCAGACCCATCAGTGCCTCGCCATGCACAAGACTTGTGGCACGACGAAGGAGACGGAGGAGTCGATATGGAACTTTGTCGGTGCCCGAACCCGAACCCAGGGCGTGATAAGTACTGCAAACTTTGTTTCAAGCCAATGGCGGATTCCGACATCGCTCGAGCGCACGCCGCTCAGCAGTCTTCGAGCACGGCAGTCACAACCACTTCGGGTGCGAAGGTAATCGGCGTAATCCTCCTTATCGGAGGGATACTTCTTGCCGTCTCGCCTTTCATCTGGGGCTTGTTGGATTGCGCAATGAACGACAACTACCCCGGGTGTGGCGCCGGCGCGATTGCCCTGATTTTCACAGTACCGACCGGTGGCTTGCTTGCCGCAATCGGCGCCATCCTGATAGCGGTCGGAGCCTCTCGAGCGAAAAAACAACGCGCAACTGCCTACTCTGCACCAGTCTCCACCGCAGAAGGCACACCGTTTACTTCGCCGTCAGAAGGCACACCGCTTTCTTCGCCGTCAGAAGGCACACCGCTTTCTTCGCCGTCAGGTGTCACTCATCGCCCTGCGCGAGCCATTCCATCCGTCCGAGCCGGACAGATTTTCATCGGCGTCGCACTCACTTTATTCATGCTCGGCGTGATTATTACCCCTCAGCGAGGTGAAGGTGCGCGCGGTTTCGTCGCAGCCGTGAGTCCAATTGACTGTTGGTGGCTCGCCGCTCTGTGTGGTGTTGTCGGAACATTCATTCTGCTAGCGCACCGCGATTCCTACTCGCCTGAACAATTCTGGGGTCGAACGCAGTTGTGGTGCGGCGTGGTTGTTCTCTCCTGGAGTTTCCTCCTTTTCCTACTGATGGGCGTGGGCGCCGGCATTGGCGAATATGTGAATCAAGCATTTGACTCCGGCGACCGCGAGGCATCCTCACCTCTAGGACTTCTCACTGGATCGAGCATGGGACCGTCCATGTCCATTTTTCCTGCAGTCATAGTTGGAATGTTGCTCATGCTGCGTGGCATCCGTCGCTTGCGGTAGTGCGCGTCTGGCGCATTAGCCTTTCCTGCATGTCGGCTGATGGTTGCCCAATCTGGATTGACTTGGTGTGCGACGACCTTGATGCGTCGAAGAATTTCTACGCCAATGTGCTCGGTTGGATGTTCGCAGACCCAGCACCAGCTGCTGGTGGGTGGACGATGGCGATGGTCGGTGATTGCGCGGTTGCCGGCCTCGCACCGCGCCGACCTGCGACGCCATCATCGTGGTCGCTCTACTTCGCCACGTCCGATATCGGCCACACTCTCTCACGCATTCGTGAACTCGGCGGCAATGTTTTGGTTCCAGCCTTTGACATCGTCATCAGTGGCCAGTTGATGGGTCGCATCGCAGCCGCCACCGACCCTGTTGGTGGTGCCTTCGGGCTCTGGGAACCGCATGCAATGCCGGGCTTCGCGGCCACTGGCGCATCCGGACATCCGGTCTGGTTTGAACTAGATTCCCAAACTCCCTCAACAGCGACGAACTTCTACTGCGCACTTTTCCACGGCACCGCCGAAACACTCAGCGAGCCAGCGGACTACACCAGCATCGTGATTGATGGCGGTCAGCGTTTCGGCATCTGGCACATGGAAGGCATGACCCCGGCTGAGGTTGGGTCGCGGTGGTATTCCTACCTCAGCGTGCGGGATGTTGATGCAGCATGTGAACGCGTCAGCGCACACGGTGGTCAGGTGCACCAGGTTGCAAACAGTCCACATGGCCGCTGGGCCTTTATTGCTGACAACCAAGGTGCAACGAGCTACCTCATGGATGTCACGGTCAAAGTCTGAATGCATCCCTTAGGGGAAATTGCTCACAACAAACACATTCACCCAAGGTTGCAGTGCAGTCGACCCTTGGATTGCGTCAACCCCGGCGTTGATGTCTAACTGGAATGGCCAGTCCGTTTGAGTGCCGTTACGAATGTATTTTCCAAAGAGGATGAATAGCGAGCCGCCGATTGGCGCAGTGGCTCGCAACGGTTCAGCGAGCATGCGCTGGCATGTGCGCTGAGCCTTGTCCTCATTCCCAGCAAAGTCGATGACTGGGTTGCTCCCGTCGTTACCGTCCGTGAACGTGATGGCACCACGTGTGCGCGCCCAAGCAATCAATCGCCTGCACTCGTTGCTCGCATCAATGTTCTTGGCTTGCAGTTTCAGATTTGTCCACACATTTGGTCCACGACCTTCATTGGGCCACTTGCCCCCTTCGATCGAACTGGCTTCATAGTCAGGCGGGGCGGATGCTGCGATGCCTTGAACCATCGCGCTGGCGTTGCTCGTCTTATCCGTGAAATCAGCGGATGGACCGCATGCGGTCAAAGCACACAGGGAAGTTGCAGACAGCGCAACTATTCCGACCTTGAATCTGCCCATGGGCGTTGACTTCCGGGACATCACATCTGCCCTTCCAACCACACCGCGGCATCTTCCGGTAGCACTCCGTCAGACACATCCCCCGACGCAAGCAACACTGTGCCAGACGGCAGCGGCACATCCGCCTTGCCAGTGTTCACCAACACATCGACCGATTGACCATCGTGCGTCAGACGAATATGCAACACATCGGCAGGAGATTCGATCCATGTCAGTTGACCACGACCAAGCGGTGCATGTGCGCGGCGTAACTTCAGCGCCTGCCGATACAACTGCAACATGGAATCCGTTGCATCGGTTTGCGAAGCCACCGAATAGCGACCCCAGTAATCAGGCATGGGCAACCATGTGTGCGGCGCTGATGAGAATCCGAAACAGGGTCCTTCGGCGTGCCACGGCATGGGAATGCGACAGTTATCTCGTCCACGGTTCGTATGACCTGACTTCTCCCAGACTGGGTCTTGTAGAGCCGATTCCGGCAGGTCGTCCACATTTGGCAGTCCAAGTTCCTGCCCGTTGTAAACATAAACAGCTCCGGGCAGTGCGAGCAGCAGCAACGCCATCGCGCGCGCTCGTTGCTGACCGCGCGCTTCGTCGAAGTCAATCTGCGATGTTGTCGCTGGCACATACGAGCCATGTAACTGTGTTCCCTGCGAGTATCTGCCCACTGACCGTGGGGTGTCGTGGTTATCTGTCACCCACGTTGTCGGCGCACCAACGCGAGCATTGGCTGCAAGTGATGAATCAATGGCGTCGCGAAGTTGCTCGGCAACAAAACCGGCTTTGACGAATCGGAAGTTGAATGCGAGATGCATCTCATCTGGGCGAATGAATCCGGCGACGGTTGCATCATCGGCGCCGGTTTCAATGACCGCCATCCGATCACCGATGTACTCATCGAACACGCGCCGGAAGCGACGATAAATGTCATGCACTTCGCCATCGGGGTCTTTGGGGATAATGGGCCAACCACCATCGGTGTCAGGGAAATCCGCATCTTTGATGAGCGCATCTGAAACATCGATACGAAATCCATCCACACCACGGTCGAGCCAGAAGCGGATGACATCTTCAAATTCCGTCACAACTTCTGGGTTACGCCAATTCAAATCGGGTTGTTCGGCGGCGAAGAGGTGGTAGTACCACTGCGCTGGACTCTGAGGCGAACCTTCCGGTTCTGAAACTCGCGTCCATGATGGACCACCGAAAACGCTCATCCAGTTGTTTGGCGGCAATTCCCCCTGCTCACCACGCCCGTCGCGAAACAGGTAGCGCTCGCGTTCAGCGCTTCCCCGCCCAGCAGCCACAGCTGCTTGGAACCAGCGATGCTGATGTGAGGTGTGGTTGGGCACGAAGTCCAATGTCACCCGGATGTTGCGTGTGTGAGCGTGCGAAATCAACGCATCCATGTCCTCCACTGTGCCGAAGAGTAAATCAATCTCGCGATAGTCAGCCACGTCATACCCATGGTCTACTTGCGGACTCGTGAAACAAGGACTGAGCCACAGCGCGTCCACGCCGAGTGTCTGCAGATAATCCAAACTCTCGATGATGCCACGAATGTCGCCAACGCCATCACCATTGCTGTCACGAAAAGAGCGGACATACACCTGATAAAACACAGCATCGCGCCACCACTGGTTCACATGCGAAGGCTACTGATTGTGCGACGTGAGCGAACCTTTGTAGGGCCGGGAATTGCTCACCTATTCCGCGCTCGCCGATTGTTTGCGCTGCATTCGGCACTTATCCGAGCAGTACTTCACCTGCTCCCAATTCTTCGCCCACGCTTTGCGCCACACCATCGGCCGACCGCAGGTTTCGCAGGTCTTACTTGGCAAATCGCGTTTGGCTACTCCCTTGGGCATAGGAGCATCTTGGCGCACATAAGTGTGTGGCACAGTTCCACTTCTTAAAGAATCGATGAGGACCCAAGGCCGCCGAACGGAGGAACCCATGCCTGGCGCTGACATCGGCGTACCCGTTGTAGTTCCAGCCGGCGTGCAGCACCTGCTTGAGCGCTTTGCTGCGGTGGCCCCTGCCCAACGAACCCAGAGAGTTCGTCGCGCTGTTGAACGCCTCTTCACCGATGCACTGCGCCGACTTGATGACGCAACCGTGTTTGTGCTCACCGGCGACATCCCGGCGATGTGGTTACGAGATTCCACATGGCAGTTGCGCCCATTGCTCGCGGCTGCAACCGATAAAGAAACATATGAAGTTTGCGCGGCTATTTCTCGGCGGCAAGCAGCATTCGTTCTCATAGACCCATACGCGAACGCTTTCAACGCCGAACCCAATGGCAACTGCTGGCATCTTGATTTTGCCGACCAGAGCCCTTGGGTCTTTGAACGCAAGTACGAACTTGATTCGTTGACATCATTTCTTGATTTCGCGCTGCGTCTGTTTCGTGCAAGTGGACGCATTGAGCACCTTGACGCGCAGTTTGTGCGAGCTGCACAAACTGCATTGGCGGTGATTGAGACAGAACAGCAGCACGATGTTGATTCCTACATATTCCACCGCAACGATGTTCCAGCGCATGACCACTTGTCCCATAGTGGGCGTGGCGCACCCACGGCTCACACAGGCATGAGTTGGAGTGGGTTTCGCCCAAGTGACGATGCCTGCACCTACGGGTACTTAGTCCCCTCAAACGCTCATGCGTCGGTCGTCTTAGAAGAACTCTCGCAGGTGCCGTTAGATGTGCCCATCTCTGATGACCTTCGCCAACGAAGTGCTCGTCTCGCTCACGACATCCGTGAAGGCATCAACAACCACGGCATTCGCGAAGTGGACGGCAATCTCATCTACGCGTATGAAGTGGACGGGTTCGGCAATGCACTGCATATGGACGACGCAAATGTGCCTAGCCTGCTGTCACTTCCCTACCTTGGCTGGTGTGATTCTTCGGATGCTGTCTACGCCGCAACTCGCGCATGGATTTTGAGTCCAGCAAATCCGTGGTTTGCTCAAGGAGCCTTTGCTTCGGGCGTGGGGAGTCCACACACTCCCCCACGCCATGTGTGGCCCATTGGAATTGCGATGGCTGCGTTGACATCAGATGACTCCGGCGCGGCGCAATCCGCCCTTGAGTTGCTCGAGCACACAGACGCCGGCACCGGTCAGATGCATGAGTCATTCCATGTGGATGACCCTTCCGCGTTCACTCGACCGTGGTTTTCCTGGGCAGACATGACTTATGTCCACCTGGCACTACGCGCACACGGACTCGCTTTCGACTAGCCAGAGGCACCGCGAAAGCCCTGCCGTCAGCAATGTTTACTTTGCATGGACGTCCATCGACCGGAACCAATAGAAGAAAGTCGTTAGAGTGAGGCGTGGGCTGAAAGATTTCGCAAGCCCATGAGCAGCATTGAGAAGGAGTCGCACCATGAGCGAGACCGGACTTCGCAAGCGCGCCGACGGCGTTGTGGTGTACGGAGCAATGTGGTGTGGAGACTGCGTGCGCAGTAAGGCACTGCTCGACAGAGTGCATGTTCCCTACACCTGGATTGACACAGATGCTGAAGAAGGTGCGATTGATGCCATCATCGCGGCCAACGATGGCCGTCGCAGCATCCCCGTGATTGTGCTGCCTGATGGTTCGCACTTAACTGAACCTAGTGACCCACAATTGCGTGCCGCGCTCACAGCGAACTCACTGCTCGCTGAGTAACCGCAAGTCTTCGCACGCGCCTGCGGTCAAACCTAGAATTGCGCGGTCGCTGACACCGCAACTTAGCGACGGAAAAGTCGACGCCAAAACCCGCGACGCGTTTTGCCCGCCCGCACAGCGCGTTGGGCTGCACTGGGCTCCACGCGCGCTGGGGGAAGTGCTTCAGGGTTCTCTAGCAGTGTTCGAATCGCATCATCAAATGCTTCATCGCCAACTGGCTTACCATGAGTGCGAATTCCGTCAACATGCAAACCAGAAGTCACGCGTGCGCCGCACTTTGCACAGTGAAAAACGTGGTCATCCACTGTGGCTGCACAACGTGGACATGTGCGGTCCATGTCAGACCCTCCCTCTACCGTGTGTCGAATATAGGCTCGCCGCGATGCCAGTAGCACCCGTGACCAGAGTCACCACAGTCACCAGCGTTACAGGCATCACCGCCGCTCGCGGTGGGCGGTGACACACAGCGACAGTCGGACATCGTAGGTGAGAAGGCAACTCACATCTGTGGGTGCGGCTTGAAGAAGGGTGAGGTGCGAAGTGCCTGCAACCACAGTTCACTTTGCCGTCATCGCGCGACCACGCACCGTGGTGCGATGACCATGAGTGATGCGCCTCTTCACACGGACCCACCACCGCAGTGGGTTGTGATTGACACCGAGACCACGGGGCTTTCCAACGATGATCGAATAGTTGAGATTGCAGCGTTAGCAATTGACCCGGAGACAATGGAAACGGTTGGTGAATTCGTCACTTTGCTGCACCCAGACCGTGACACCGGCGCATCTGCGGTGCATGGCATTTCAGATGCCATGGTGCAGGACTCTCCCCGCTTCGCCGAGATTGCCGAGACCTTCGCGCAATTCCTCAAGGGCCGAGTGCTCGTTGCTCACAATCTGAACTTCGACGCTGGGTTCCTCGAGCGTGAATTCACTCGCGCTGGAGTTGAACTCGACCTTGGTCGTGGCTTTTGCACCTGGAGTCAAGGCACTCACACATCGCTTGCCAAGGCATGCGAGCGACATGGCATCACTTTGGATGGCGCTCACCGTGCAGAAGCGGATGCTCGCGCCACCTGGAAATTACTCATTGCTCTGACCGAACGACTGACGGCCGAAGTTGAACCAGTGCGTACGTGAGCTTCGCAAGCATCGTTGTTCTAACCGCACATTGACCGGGCGCACCTCACAGCGCTGACTGCACTTATCCCCAGGTTCGTTCCCTATTCCGGCATACTCCCCTGCCATGTCGCGAAACCTGCTGGTGGCTTGGCAGTTGATGCGCAGTGGTTTTCGGCGGCACAGCGCCTATCGCGCGGCGGCTGTCGCAGGGGCTTTGACCAACACCGTTTTCGGCGCAATCAAGGCGAGCATCACCTTGGGAGCTCTTGCATCGGCAGGCGGTCACATCGCCGGGTACGACTCGCGTTCAGCGATGACCTATGTGTGGCTCACTCAAGCGCTGATTGCGCCGGTGAATCTGTTTTATTGGAATGAAATTGGCGAGCGAGTGCGTTCGGGCGATATCGCCATTGATCTTGCACGCCCAGTGAACACCCAAATTGCTTATCTCTTCACCGATCTCGGGCGAGCGGCGTTTGAAATTCTTCCGCGCGGACTTCCGCCATTGCTCATCGGCGCAGTGACCACCGGGATACACGTTCCAAATGACCCCGTGGTGTGGGGCGTTGGGCTTCTCAGCATCCTGCTGGGCATCTGCGTTTCGTATGCCTGTCGATTCCTCATCAACCTCACTTCGTTCTGGCTGCTGGAAACCCGTGGAGTGCAGACGCTCTATCTCGTTGCGAGCAACATCTTCTGCGGTCTTCTCATCCCAGTTCACTGGTTTCCCCCGTCCCTACAAACTCTGGCACACGCCACCCCTTTTCCATCCATTCTGCAAACGCCGGTTGACGTGCTCAGTGGTCGCTACACCGGCGGCGCTGTGGCGGCTGCGTTGCTCACGCAAACTCTGTGGTTCATCGGGATGATGTTCGCCGGGCATGTGCTCATGCGCCGAGGTAGGCGGGTGTTAGTGGTGCAAGGTGGGTGAATCCTTGGCGAGAGAAGTGACGGACAGAGCAGATGTCCGACCATCGGCATTCACCATGTGGCGAGTGCTGCTCGCTTCTCGACTCAGAGCTCAAACGTCGTACAGAGCATCTTTTGCACTCGACCTTTTTGGCAATCTCGGCATTGCATTGCTTGAGTTCACCGAACTATGGGTCATTTTCGCGAATGTGAAAGCGCTGGGGGGATTGTCATTTGCCCAGACTGCGGTGGTGTTCGCTTTTGCGAACATCGCGTTCTCGCTCGCGGATTTGATTGTCGGTCACGTCGATGAACTTCCCCGTTACATTCGCGCCGGCACACTTGATGCGTTCCTTGTGCGCCCTGCTTCCGTTCTCGGTCAACTCATCACCAGTGACATCTCACCCAAGCGCATCACTCGCACACTTGGTGCGGTTGCTGTGTTCATCATCGCAATTGCACATCTCGACATCGCCTGGACGCCGCTGCGCATTTGGGCTCTCATCAGTGTCCCCATCTTTGGCACCGCCATCTTTGCAGCACTTTTTGTGACCGCCGCTGGCTTGCAGTTCTGGCTCATTGACGGCGCGGAAGTGACCAATGCGTTCACTTACGGTGGGTCATATGTCGCGAGTTATCCGGCATCGCTTTATCAAAATGTCTTGCGAACGTTCTTCACTTTCGTGATGCCTGCAATATTCACCGCTTACCTGCCCGCACTCGTAATTTTTGGCGAGTCCGGACCAGCCGGGTTGCCGGCGTGGCTGGGACTGCTTACTCCCCTCATGGCTGGTATCTCGTGGGGTGTTGCGCTTGGGCTTTGGCGTCTAGGTCTTCGTCACTACACAGGAGCAGGCTCATGAACTCAACTGACCTCACCCACTCCACGGTCTCTGACATTGTGATTGCGGCAAAAGACTTGACTCGAATCTTCACTCGCCGAATTGGCACAGGCCGCGCCCGCACCAAGGAAGTTGTCACGGCCGTGAGCCAACTGAACCTCACCGTCGCGGCAGGTGAATCCGTCGGCTACATCGGCGCAAACGGTGCCGGGAAATCCACCACCATCAAGATGCTCACGGGAATTCTGCTACCCACGTCGGGCACCGTGCAGGTCTGCGGATTTGAACCGGTACGCGAACGCACTGCTCTCGCGCGTCACATCGGAGTGGTCTTCGGTCAGCGTTCCCAACTTTGGTGGGACCTACCTTTGCGCGAGTCATTTGAAATCCTGAGCACCATCCACCGACTCAGTCCGGGCGACGCAGCAACAAGAATGCAAGAACTTCGCGACCAACTTGAGCTAGAGGATTTACTCGACACTCCAGTTCGCCAACTCTCACTCGGCCAACGCATGCGCGGTGAAGTCGCTGCCGCGCTCCTGCACCGCCCACGCATCATCATTCTCGATGAGCCGACCATCGGCCTTGATGTTGTGAGCAAGGAACGCCTACGGCAATTCCTTCTCCACGAACGTGCCGAACATGGCACGACATTGATGCTGACCACTCATGACATGGGCGATATCGAGCGCCTCTGTGACCGCGTCGTTGTGGTCGATCAGGGCAGTGTGGTGCACGACGGCACGTTGAACGCCCTGGCATCGTTGGTGAACACACAACGCGTGATGGTTGTTGACCTTGTTCAACCGTGTGCTCCGATGAACGACATTCCACACGCACGGCTGACCGATTGTGATCCCACGGGCGTGCGTCAGAGTTTCACTTTCTCCCCAGCCGACACCACCGCAGCGGCTGTACTCGCAGCAGTGAGTGCCCGGGCGCAGGTGCGTGATCTCACGATTGAAGAGCCAAGCATTGAATCCATCGTGCGAACTTTGTATGAAGGGCAGCGAAGCAATCCCACATCAACGCCGTGAATACTGCCGTGGCCAGGTGACATCAACACCGAGGTCGTCGGCGAAATGCAATGCCGAATAGGGATCACGCAGCCAGCGGCGCCCCATCATCACTGCGTCCGCCGAGCCCTCTGCAAGAACCTGTTCCGCAGCGTTCGCATCCGCAATCATTCCGACCGCGCACGTAGCGATATCTGCTCCTTCACGCACCGCACGAGCCAGCGGCACTTGGTAGCTAGGTCCAACTGGAATCTGAGCATCGGGCACCGCACCCCCCGACGACACATCCATCATGTCCACGCCTACTGCCTTGAGCGCGCGCGCCAACTCAACAGAGTCATCCACTGACCAGCCACCTTCCACCCAGTCAGTCGCACTCACTCGATAAAGCAGCGGCATTGCATCCGGAATCACCGCGCGCACGGCAGCAGCAACGGCGAGTGGCAACCGTGTGCGGCCCTCACCACCCCACTCATCTGTGCGGTTGTTCACAAGCGGACTAGCGAACTGGTGGAGTAGATAGCCATGGGCGCCGTGGATTTCCAGCATGTCAAACCCAGCTGCCACAGCTAACTGTGCCGAATGTGCGAAACCGGCAATGACATGTTCGATGTCCGTAGCGGTGGCTGCTCGCGGTGTGGCTAATCCCCGAAATGCTTCTGCAGTTGGGCCTACCGGCTCCCAGCCTCCGGCACTCGGCTCCAAGACGCCCGGACCCATCTGTGGTGGGTTTGCAGAAGCCTTGCGACCTGCGTGTGCCAACTGGATGGCCACCTTTGCACCTTGGTCTTGTGCGAATCGCACAACCGGTGCTAACGCATCCGCATGTGCTTGCGACCACAGACCTAGGCACGCCGAAGTGATGCGACCTTCGGGCACCACCCCGGTGGCTTCCATCATGATGAGGCCGGCACCGCCAAGTGCATATTGACCGATGTGGGTTCGGTGAAACTCATTGGCAAGACCATCATTTGATGAATACATGCACATGGGTGAAACCCAGAGTCGATTGCGCATCTGCAGCCCGCGCACGGTGATGGGACTGAAAAGTTGCGAATCGACCATGACCACAAACCTACCGACCGATGCCGGGTTCTGCGCACCGACGTTATGAGCTCACATCAGCGAGAACTGCCTTTGGTCGAGCCTGCGTCAACCGCTCAGGAGTCAAAGGTGACTGCGGATTGCACATCCACATCAGCGAGCCGAGCGCGACCGTGGAGAAAAGCCAGTTCAACTGCAAATGCGGCGCCCACCACATCCGCCCCGAGAGTTCGACACAGCTCAATCGTCGCCGCAGCAGTTCCGCCTGTGGCAAGCAAGTCATCGCACACCAAGACCTGCATGCCGGGCTGGAGCGCATCGGCGTGGATCTGTAGCGTGTCAGTTCCGTACTCAAGGTTGTACGTGACTTCTTCAGTGCGCCACGGCAACTTCGCAGGTTTGCGCACAGGGATGAACCCAGCATTGAGATTCAGGGCGAGTGCCGGGCCGATGATGAACCCACGTGCTTCTACCCCCACAACCGCATCGATGGTGCGGCCTCGCCAGTGATCTGACATCGCTTCAATGAGCGAATGAAAACCCCGGGCATCAGCAAGTAACGTCGTGATGTCATAGAACAAAATCCCTGGCTTTGGCCAATCAGGAATTGTTCGAATCAAACTCGCCAGCGACGCAGTCTCCATATGCACAGTCTTGTCCTGCATCTGCGTTCAGTCAGCATCAGACTCGGCGCGTCGCGACGGACGCACATCAGACGCGAGTGGCCAACAAGTCGAAGACCGGGCGATGGTCACGAATCGCTCGCTGCTCAAACTTGGTCACCGGGCGTTCGCGCCGGTGGCTCATGCCCTCACAAAGCTGCCACGAGCCCGATTGGCTGAGTTCCTCGCGAGCATCGTGCGCATAATCCGAGATGTCAGTGGCGATATGCAAGAACGCCGATGGCGCACACTTGGAAGCAAGAAGATTTAGAACCGGCCCCCGAATGAAGCGTCGTTTGTGGTGACGCTTCTTGGGCCACGGATCAGGAAAGAACAAACGAATCCCGGCCAGCGCTGAGTCTGGCACCACATCTGTGAGCCACTGCCGAGCATCACCAATGACAACGCCGATATTTGGCAGTTCCAACGCGCCCGCATCTCGACACAATGCCCCCACGCCTGGGCGATGCACCTCCACACCAACAATGAAACGGTCTGGCTCAGCCGCCGCGTAGTGCAAGACGGACTCCCCGAAACCAAACCCGATGTCCAACACCACGTCGCGACCATCTGCACGGTGCAATAACTGCGACCAGGTCATACCCGCGACATCAAGATCCGCAGCCATTGCGTCCAGCGCCAACTGCTGAGACGCGGTGACGCGACCATTGCGCATTTTGTAGGTGCGCACTGTCGTAAGCATCACATCTGGCATGCGTTCGGTCACTGCGGAAGTATCCCAATCTGCCGCCACCTAGACTCGCAACCATGCGCAAATACATGACCATCCTTCGCTTACCCGGCGCATGGTGGCTCATCTTGGGCGCATTTCCAGGTCGGTTGTCGTTCTCGATGTCCACACTCGCGATCTTCTTCCATGTTGACGGTGTCACCAATTCCATTGCCGCCGCGGGACTTTCGGTCGGGGCATTTGGTCTCATTTCAAGTGTGACTGCTGCATTTCGTGGCAGTCTGGTTGATCGACTTGGTCAAACGCGACCGTTACTGATATTCGTTCCTGCTTACGCGACGAGCATGCTCACAATGGCGTTTTTCGCACGCACGTCACTGAGTTGCGTCTTGCTCGCAGGATTGGCCGGACTTTCGTGTCCACCATTCAACATGAGCATCCGGCCACTGTGGCAGGAACTCGCAGGTCCAGAGTTAACTCGTGCGGCGTACGCATTTGATTCCGTGCTCATGAATGTTGCCTCGATGGCCGGCCCTGCAGTCATCACAAGCATCGCC
>RGCY01000002.1 GCA_009918865.1 Actinomycetota bacterium | reverse complement strand
ATCGCGTACCGCGAGTCCCGATGCCAGCATCGCATCGTGTCGGACGTGCGGCGCTCCACCGGCTGGCCCGACGTAGGCCTACTCCAAATCCAAGGATCGTGGAACACGGTCACCCGCGCCATCTGCCACGTCCCCAAGCCCGCGTCACACATCCGGGCGCTTCAAAATCTCGACTGCCAACTCAAAGTAGCCAAATACCTCTTCGACCACGGAGGGTACGGCCACTGGAAGGGAAGCAGTCGAGCGTACAAATACCGAAAGGCACAAATTGACAGAGCAAACAAAAACCCCTGACCCGACCATCGCGGCCCGGGTCCCGAACGAACTGCGGGAATGGATTGTGGAGCGAGCGCGCCGCCACAAGACCTATCTGAATACAGCAACTGCGCGTTCATGGGAACAGTTGTTACTGCTGGCACGGCGACTGGCATTGTCGTCGCCACAGGTGCTGGCACACATTTCGGTTCATTGGCACTTGAACTCGGCCTTGAGCAGCCACAGACAGGCTTTCAAATCGGGCTGGGCAGATTTTCAAGGTTACTCATGGTCATGGCTGGGGGTTTGACAACCTTCGTGTTCATGGCCAACCTTGCGCTTGGCCGTCCGATTATTGATGCAGTCCTGTTCTCACTCGCTATCGCCGTGGGCATCACGCCAGAGATGCTGCCGGCAGTTGTCACCATCAGCTTGAGCAACGGTTCACGACATTTGGCTCAACGAAAAGTGGTTGTTAAGCGCTTGATTTGCATTGAAGACCTAGGGGACGTGCAGGTGTTGTTTACAGACAAGACCGGCACTCTGACGGAAGGTGAATTGACTTTCGAAGTGGCACTGGATGCGGCCGGGGAACCAAGTCGGGAAGTTCTGCGCATGGGCCTTATTGCAACCGCATCCGGACACGGACCCACTCTGCAAGCAGGTCACTCCACGCTCGATCGAGCACTGTGGGCAGCGCAAGCAGACGCATTGTCGGCTGAACTCGCATCGATCAGCGCGGTCACAACACTGCCGTTTGACCATGTACGTCAGCGTTCTTCCATTGTGGTGTCACACCCCACGGGTCAGCGGCTTCTCGTCAAAGGTGCTCCGGAGTCTGTGCTTTCCAGATGTGTCAACGCGCCAAAGGAACTTACAGTCACTTTGACCGCGCAATTTGCGCGCGGTGCTCGGGTGATAGCACTAGCTCAACGCCCGTGGTCACCTGAGGAATCGCTCACCAACGAGGCGGAGTCACGTTTAACTTTCGTTGGTCTCCTGATTTACGCGGATGTGCCGAAGCCGGGTGTCAGAGATGCCATCACTCGCCTGCGCAAACTGAATGTTGATGTCAAAGTCATCACAGGAGATAACCCAAAGGTTGCCCAGCGTGTGTGCCATGAAATCGGGATTTCAACACAGACTGTTTTGACTGCGGCCGACCTAGACAGTCTGAGCGATGAGCAGCTCGCACGGGCCCTGCGACACACATCGGTGTTCGCTCGTGTGAGCCCAGAGCAAAAGCAACGCATCATTCACATCCAACGCTCTCTTGGAACTGATGTTGCTTTTCTTGGGGATGGGGTAAACGACGCACTGGCGCTGCATGAAGCGGATGTGGGAATCAGTGTGGACACCGCCACCGATGTGGCCAAGGATGCAGCCGACGTTGTGTTGCTTGAGAAAGATTTGAACGTTCTTGCGGATGGCATTGTTGAAGGAAGACGAGTTTTTGCGAACACAATCAAGTATGTCGCAATGGGCTCCTCCAGCAACTTTGGAAATATGTTTTCAGCAGCGACCGCATCATTATTTCTACCGTTTCTGCCGATGTTGCCATCTCAAATCTTGCTGAACAACTTGCTCTACGACGCAGGGCAGTTAGCAATCTCCAGTGACCGCGTTGATGAAGAGCAATTGCGGCGCCCATCGCATTGGGATATCAGCATGATTCGGCGCTACATGCTCTTTTTTGGCCCGATTTCGTCCTTGTTTGACTTCTCCACATTTGTGCTCATGCTCCGAGTGTTTGATGCTGACGCAGCACTGTTTCGAAGTGCCTGGTTCATTGAGTCTCTTGCAACGCAAACTCTCGTGATTTTCATCATCCGCACTCGTCGACAGCCATTCTGGCGCAGCCGAGCCAGCACGACTCTCACACTGGCTTCATTGTCCGCAGTCGGCATAGGAGCTTTGTTGATATCACTTCCAACAGCCAAAGCTTTGGGATTTACGGATTTACCGTGGCAGGTGTGGGTCAGCATTCTGGGTTTGTTGAGCGTCTACCTCACTTTAGTTGAACTTGGTAAACGCTTCTTCGCAGCGGAGACAGGACGTGCGGAACGCCCACGAGCCAGAGGACTAAGGACCACTCAAGGCGTCACTGATAAACGTGGGCGACAACCAGTGAAAGTGGCGCGTGCTCATCATCACCAGAGTCGGCGAGCACGGCGCTTTGTGCAGCACCGTCGGACTTCACGCCGAACCATGACTGGTGGGCGTTAATCCTTCAGCATGTCAAGTCGGCGAAGAATGATGCCTTCACGCAGAGCCCATGGGCACACTTCCAGTACGTCAATGCTGAGCGTTTCCATAATCTCCGCCGCAACTAACGCTCCCGCAGCAATTTGCGGAGCGCGAGACTCACTGATTCGCGGTAACTCCGCACGCTGCTTTACATCCATTTTCACTAGCCGAGCACACAGGTCATTCAGTTCGTCCACATAGAGCAAGCGCTCTTCACCGGGCTCACTACGACCAGCGAAACGCGAAGCTAGTCGAGCGAGTTGACGAAATGTCTTGCTCGTGCCCACGGCATGCTGGACTGACTTGCCTTCATATTCCGATGCAACCGCTTCAAGCGCGTCGCGAACATGACTTCTGAGCGCACGCACCTGCGCGCCTTTCGGAGGATCGTCTGCGAAAAATTCTCGAAACATGCGTCCAGCGCCCAATGGAATTGAAATTGCGTGGTCTGGTTGTTCGCCGGAACCGATTGCTAACTCAACCGAACCGCCACCGATGTCCGCAACCAACAACCGCCCACTAGACCAGCCGTACCACCGCCGCACGGCAAGGAACGTCAGGACGGCTTCGTCTCGACCAGGTAGCACTGTCAATCGCACGCCTGTTTCAGAACGCACCTGACTGATTACTTCGCGGCCATTGGTCGCTTCACGAATTGCAGACGTGGCCAAAGCAAGAAATTCGTCACTGTTGAGATCTTTTGAGCGCACCGACGCCGCGCGCACAATCCGATTCAAGCCATCAATGGCGCGCTTGCCAATCCGGCCATCTCGAGTGATGTGTTCAGCAAGCCGCAAATCCATGCGTTCGCTGTGCACCGGCACCGGTGCCGAGCCCCGGTGGGCATCAACCACAAGCAAATTCACTGTGTTTGATCCCACGTCGAGAACGGCAAATCGCACCACGCAAACCTATCGCGCGCACGTGCCCTCTTTTGCGTAAGCAAGCCGGCTGAACGGCTGCAATGCCTGACTGCTTGTTCACAACCCACGCCCATGCGCGACACTTCTCCCTGTGCAATCGCGTGAGGAACCCTTAGCATCCCAGACATCGGCGTCGGATTCCACGCCTAATGTCGCTGGGGAAACCGACGCCGTCGGGTCAGCGAACACCTCGGCGGTGCCGTCTGGGCTACCCCCAGCCCTTCCCAAAGATCGGTTTCTGGACCGAGAGCTCTCGTGGCTGCAATTCAATGAGCGCGTTCTGGAACTTGCTGAAGATCCGTCCGTGCCCTTGCTCGAACGCGCGAGATTCTGCGCCATTGTCACGAACAACCTTGACGAGTTCTTCATGGTTCGAGTGGCCGGGCTTCGCCGCCGGATCGCAACCGGTATCGCGGTCCGCGCAGCCAGTGGGTTGCTACCGCGGCAACTTCATGCTCAGGTGTTGGAAGCTTCGCATCGGCTACAAGAGCGTCAAGCCGCGCTCTATCGCAATGAATTACTCCCCCAACTCAATGCTGAAGACATCGAAGTTCTCACTTGGCGTGACCTTTCTGATGTTGAGCGCACCAACGCGAGTGAGTTCTTCAGCAAACGCGTGTTCCCCGTTCTCACACCACTTGCCGTAGACCCAAGTCACCCATTTCCCTATATCTCAGGCTTATCTCTGAACCTTGCAGTGCTGGTGCGTAACCCTGAAACGGAAATCGAGATGTTCGCGCGCGTCAAGGTGCCGCCGCTGTTGCCGCGGTTCGTTCTCCTTGCCGGCCAACGTTTCTTGCCTCTTGAAGAACTCATCGCCGCGCACCTTGGTGACTTGTTTCCAGGAATGCATGTGGTGGAACACCAAACTTTTCGAGTCACTCGCAACGAAGACCTTGAAGTTGAAGAAGATGAAGCCGAGAACCTGCTTGATGCACTTGAGCGCGAACTCACGCGCCGGCGCTTCGGACCACCTGTGCGACTTGAAGTGGTTGACACTATCGGCGAGCACATGCTCGAACTCATCACTGCCGAACTTGGCGTGAGCGAGCAGGAAGTTTTTCACTTGCCGGCACCGCTGGATTTGCGAGCGCTGAACGACATCGTCTCCCTTGAGCGAGATGACCTGAAGTATCCGCGTTTTGTGCCACGAATTAGTAAGGAACTCGCGGAGCAGGAAACGTCGGCACCAATTGATGTGCTCGACATCATGCGTGAACGAGACATCCTTTTGCACCACCCCTACCACTCGTTCTCCACAAGCGTGCAGAGGTTTATTGAACAAGCCGCGGCAGACCCGAATGTGCTTGCCATCAAACAAACCCTCTACCGCACCTCAGGAGACTCTCCGATTGTTGATGCGCTGATTGAAGCAGCCGAGAACGGCAAGCAGGTGCTGGCAATTGTTGAAATCAAGGCTCGCTTTGATGAAGAGAACAACATTTCATGGGCGCGCAAGTTGGAAGAAGCAGGCGTGCATGTGGTGTATGGAATTGTGGGGCTCAAAACTCACTGCAAACTCTTGATGGTTGTTCGCGACGATGGAGACGCCCTGCGTCGATACGTTCACATCGGAACTGGCAATTACCACCCGCGCACCGCGCGCATCTATGAAGACTTCGGCCTGCTGACAACTAATGCCAGCATTGGCGAAGAGGTCGCAAATCTCTTCAACTCACTTTCTGGATACTCAGCGCAGCAACAGTATGAAAACTTGCTTGTCTCACCCCACACAGTTCGCAGCGGTCTAGTCGAGGCAATCTGGCGTGAAGCAGATAACGCGCGCAGCGGCATGCCTGCGCGGATTCGTATGAAGTGCAACTCGGTGGTTGATGAGGAAGTGATTGACAGTCTTTACCGCGCTTCACAAGCAGGCGTGAATGTGGAACTTCTCGTTCGTGGAATCTGTGCGCTTCGCCCAGGTGTTCCGGGGCTCAGTGAGAACATCCGGGTGCGCTCAGTGCTTGGAAGATTTCTTGAGCACAGCCGCGTGTATGAATTCGAAAACGGGGGCGACCCGCAAATCTGGATTGGTTCAGCAGACCTCATGCACCGCAATTTGGACCGTCGGGTTGAAGTGCTAGTGAGACTCAAAGGAGCGACCCACATTCGACGGATGCGCGCCTACCTTGACCGAGCCTTTGCCACTGACGTGTCAGCGTGGTGGCTGGGCAGCAACGGACAATGGGCCCGAGTCACGCGTGATGCATCCGGCACTGACTTGATTGACCTGCAAGAGTTGACCATCTCACTGCGCTAAGTGCGCGCTGTAAGTTCCCCCTGTGTTTGATGTGATTCGTGCTGCAGGTGCGGTGCTGCTGCGCCCCGTCCCAGAACCAAGTTCAGGCGCTGACAATGTCGAAGTTGCAGTGATTCATCGGCCGCATCGCAGTGACTGGACTTTGCCCAAGGGCAAGGTTGATGCCGGCGAACTCTTGCCTCAAACTGCAGTACGCGAAGTTCTGGAAGAAACTGGGTTGAGAATCACACTTGGTGTGCCCCTCACCGCACAGCACTACACAGTGGACGGCACGCCCAAACAGGTCGATTATTGGTGCGCTCGCAATGTCGATGGGCAATTCATCGCCAACGATGAAGTGGATGAACTTCTCTGGCTCACCCCTGATGCAGCGCGAGCACGGCTGAGCTACGACCACGACATCGGGCTCATTGATGAAGCGCTTGCAACACCGGCGACAGTTCCGCTACTACTTGTGCGGCACGCACATGCTGGTGATCGGGAGGCTTGGCTCGCGCTGGGGCGAGATGACACCGAGCGGCCGCTGAGCGAACGCGGTCTGCGTGCAGTGGAACCGATTGCCGTGCTTGCGCGAGTGTTTGGAGTCACCGATGTGGTGACATCTCCTGCGTTGCGCTGCACACAGACGATTGCTGGTGTGCGTGATGAAGTGGCGTGGCGCGAAGAACGTGTCTTACAAGATGGCGCAGATATGGCCACTGCCGAGTTTGCTGAACTCATCCGCGAAATCGTTACTTCACCACATGGGGTCGCACTATGTGCACATGGCGAACAGATGGATGCGTTGATTTTGCGACTCGGGCTGGCGCCAGTGAAATTCACCAAGGGTGGCGTCATGGTTGTGCATCGTCGTGCTGATGCGCTCAATGAAGTGGTCGCACAGGAGTGGTATCCCGCTCCGAAGTGATTGTTGCTCAGGTTGGCCTGCTGGGGATTTGCCAGAGCCCACCGCAAACAGAACACCAACGACGCGGTTCTGTGTTTGTCGCGATAGAGAGCGGTTACACATTGGCACTGACCGCTAACAGCACATCGCCACGCACATCGCCACGCACATCGCCCAACGCTGCACGGCGACCGTCCTGACTCGAAGCGCTGCATCGCAACGCCAGGGTGCATGACGGCCCAGCCACGGCTATTCTCAACGCATGCGCGCTGCACATCTAATCTCCGCAAAACCCAGGACTCTGCGCCTGTTAGCCGCCGCAACTCTCGCGTGCGCATTGGGCGTATCTGCTGGCTGTGGTGAGGATCGCGTTACTTACACTCCTGCCCACGGTAGCCACATGTCTGGCAATGAATCCGAGGAGTCGAGCGGTGCTGCCGACTTCAGCCATAAAGACATCATGTTTGCCGAGATGATGATTCCGCATCACGAGCAAGCCATCACCATGTCTGACCTAGCACTGCGCAACTCCACTGACGCGCGTGTGCGTGCGCTAGCGATGCGCATCAAGACGGCACAGGCTCCGGAAATCGCACTGATGAAATCGTGGGTTGAGGAATCCGGGATGGCAGGAATGCATGGGCCGGCGGACCACGCAATGGCTGGAATGCTCAGTGATGCGGAAATCGAGGAACTGCAGTCGGCCACCGGCCGCGCTTTCGACACCCTCTTCCTCACAGGGATGATTGCGCACCACCAAGGGGCGGTGGACATGGCCAAGGCAGTAGCCGCATCGGGTAATGCTGCCGTTGCCAAACTTGCGGCGAGCATCATCTCCAGCCAGACCGCAGAGATTGCTGAAATGAAGGCTTTGCTCTCCGAACTTCGCTGACTTACGCCGCAGTGGCGAACAGAGTTCATGCCGCAATCCCAGGGAAATCTGCGCCAAACGAGCGCTCACCCAGCGCCGAGACCTGCATCGAACACATGTGTGCGGCTCGCGTATGCTTAAGCCCCCACGACGGGATCGCTCGTCGACGGGCTCACCAGGCCCCCATCGTCTAGCGGCCTAGGACACCGCCCTTTCACGGCGGCGGCACGGGTTCGAATCCCGTTGGGGGTGCGCAACGCTCGGCTTGCCGAGTTGTTGTCACACGCAGTACCACGCAAGGCCCCGTAGCGCAGTTGGTTAGCGCGCCGCCCTGTCACGGCGGAGGTCGCCGGTTCGAGCCCGGTCGGGGTCGCGGGAGGAACGCGCCATCGGTTCACGCCGATGGCGTTTGATTTCCGCCCACGGCCAGGTAGCTCAGTTGGTACGAGCGTCCGACTGAAAATCGGAAGGTCGACAGTTCGATCCTGTCCCTGGCCACCTGAGAGTTATTCTGCGTTAATGCGTTGACACAGAGGCGGTCGTTTTCCTCTCCTAGCGACACGCGCGCACCCCACCTAGGTCATGCGCTCTTCACGACCCACGACAATTGAGCCACTGGTCGTTATCCGACGTCATGCTGAGGGGTTACGTCATGTCCGAAATGCTGCCACCGCCACCTCCACCGTACGCCGATTTTCAGCCGCCAGTTGATCCACAAGACCGCACATTTGCGACCGTCGCCCATGCCGGAACTTTGCTCAACGTCCTAGGCGGATGGGGATTCGTCGTTCCGCTTGTGATTTTGCTCGTTAAGAAGGACCGACCAATCGTGCGCATGGCTGCTGCTGAATCACTGAACTTTCAGATTTCAATGATTGTGTATGCATTGATTTCGCTACCACTGCTCTTTGTGTTCATTGGCTGGGTCACCTTGCCACTGATTGCGTTACTACTACTCATCATGCCAATCATCGCTGCTGTGAAGACCAATGACGGTGTGCCATATAGGTATCCACTCACATTCCGATTGGTGAAATAACCCTCGGTGTCACGACAGTTTGAATGAACGCATAGCGCGACGCCGTCGCGAATGCTTTACGTGAGAATGACTAACTAAGACCGCTGGCCTTCCATCTGGCGCAAGACCGCAATGCGCTCCTCAAGAGGTGGATGAGTTGCGAATAGTTTGCTGCCTGCACTGGCATCGAGCGGCGATTCAATCCACAAGTGTGCAAAGGCAGTTGAACGCGCTTGCACCACCGTCTGGTTTTGTTGCAGCGTTTCCAACGCCCGGCGCAGACCGGCCGGGTTGCGAGAGAACTGCACGCCGGTTGCATCGGCGAGACTTTCGCGGCTTCGGCTGACCGCGGCCTTGAGCAAGATGGCCGCGAGGGGCGCGAGCACCAACACAATGAGCGCCACGATGAGCAACAACGGATTGTTGTTGTCGCTATCGCGACGGCGACCGCCACCAAACCACATCATGCGCATCGCAAGATCCGACATGAGTGCAATTGCGCCTGCTGTTGTGGCCGCAACAGTTGACACCAAAGTGTCGCGGTTACCAATGTGTGCGAGTTCATGAGCAGTCACGCCTTGCAACTCTTCACGATCCATCAATTCGAGGATGCCAGTGGTGTAGGCAACAAGCCCATGCTCAGGATTGCGGCCAGTTGCAAATGCGTTTGGTGCTGGGTCATCCACGATGGCAATCCGCGGTTTGGGTAGACCGGCAGCAATCGCCATTTCTTCAACGAGGTTATGCAGTTGTGGTGCCTGCTCCGACGTGACTTCACGGGCACCGGTCATCGCCAGCACAAGTCGGTCACTTGCGTAGTAAGACCACCAGGAACCTCCCACCACCATGAAAACCGCAATCGGAACGATGCCAACGCCTGTGTAACCAAGGTAGTAAGCCACGCCCCAGATGACAAACGAGACCACCGAGCCCATCAAGGCAAGCAGCAGAACAGTCTTGTGTTTATTTGACGCTTGGCGTGCGCGAAAGTCCATAGAAAGTTGCCGTTCGGCTTAGAACTGAACCTTCGGCACTTCACGGCTACCCGGGTCAGTCACTTCGTAGAAGTCACGCGCAGTCGCTTTTGCCCAGCCCGCAAAGAACTTGCCGGGAATCACTTCAATCGCAGTGTTGAGTGTGCGCACCGCATCGTTGTAGTACTGGCGTGCGAAGCCAACTTTGTTTTCCGTGGCGCTGAGTTCCTCTTGCAGTGCAAGAAAGTTGGTGGATGCCTTGAGGTCGGGGTAGTTCTCAGCAACAGCGAGCAACCCACGCAGGGCTTGAGTCAGGGCTCCGTCCGCAGCGGAAACGTCGGCCACTCCATGCGCCGCGGTGGAAGCAGCGCGTGCTTTAACAACCTTGTCGAATGTTTCTTGTTCGTGGGATGCATAACCCTTGACCGTCTCAACCAGATTTGGAATCAAGTCATTGCGTCGCTGCAGCTGCACTTCAATCTGTGCAAAGGCCTCATCCACCGCAACCTTCTTGCGGATGAGTCCGTTGTATTGAGCAAACGCGATGAGACCGACTAAAACCAGCACAATCGCGATAACGATGCCTGTGTTCATTGATTCCTCCCTAGGTGAGGGTGCAGCCGGCACAGCGAATGCTGCGACCGACTTGCTACCCAACCTTATGGCGTTAGCCCGACACGGGCGAGTTATGTGTTCGATTGCGAGCGCCGAACGCGACTCGTTGACTCCGCGCGTGCCGTCGCATGAAATCAGCGTGTCTTCGATCTAGTCGTGGGTGCACCATGACTGGCGACACCGAAGCATGGCGCCGCATGACAAGGGGGCGGATGTGCTCGCAAACATCCGCCCCCTTGCTGCCGAGGTGTCTGGGAAGGGTCACCATCGGCGAGGTGAGTTGATGCGGCGGCTCCTGTGGGGTCCTCTATTGCCGTCGCACTGACTCAGAATTGACGCTGCCGCCATGTGTCAAGGAGGGGTCGCATGGCGAGCAGCATGACTGCACATTCAACGATGACCGAAGCCACTCCGAGCGGTTCCGACCAGTTTCCGATGTCGTCGCGGTAGTTGGGCATCCCAACGCTGCGCGAGAGAATGAAACCGAAGAGAGGTCCAGCACCCAAACCAAGAGTTGCTAGCCACAGCCACCAATTCCGGCGCACGAGTAGCAAACCTGCGGCGATGACGCCGGTCACTTCAATCATGATGTAGCCGGTTTGCACGTAAGAGGGATCCTTTGCGAACGCAAACCAGTCTTGGTCAATGAGGTGGATGAGCACTATTTGAAGGACGAGCCCAGATGCAAGTCCAGCCCGTGCGCCGGCGGATAGCCATGTGCGCCGAGTGGTGACGCCTTCGCTCTCGGGCTGTGCATGACGGTTCACAGATGAGAGAGATCTTGTGACGGGGTCGAGTACGGTTTCTGAAGTCATGTGAGCAGTGAAAGGGCTCAACCTGACATCCATCTTGGACTTACCTAAGCATTGTGTTAAAACTCCACGTCCTGTGTGCGTGGGGACACCACGTGAAATACCCGGTGCAGTGCACTGTCGCGCCCGGTATCCAACACCGATATGAACAGACGTCTCGCGTGCGAAAGGTTGCGTCGGCAGGTCAGGGCGTGGACGCCGGTGGCGTGACCAACGGACGGTCAGGGCCGGCGACAGACCGCTGCTGCAAGTTATCTCGCAGGGCCATCACGTCGAGGTAGCGGTAGCGGCGATGTCCCCCCGGGGTCAAAATCGGGGTGAGCAACCCTTTGTCCACCCAGCGAGTCACCGTGCGCGGATCAACTCCGAACAACTTTGCAACGGCTCCGGGGGACAGCAATTTGCCTTCGGGAATCGACTGTGGGGGAACTGCCGGCGCGGCCGGAGCCGCACTTGCCGCCGGCACCCCAAATTCGGACATAGTGGAGAGCCTAGAACTCGCTATGGCTCTACCTATCGTGGGGCAGCCTCCGGAGGTGGGCTGCGGCTCGCCGAGGGGACGGGTAAACTGCTCCCACACCACCAAGGTGCCAGCGGCGATCAGTCCGAGCACCGGCGATTGGCCGGTTGCCCTGCGCGCAGTCGCAACGCGACGGCACTATCGAGATGAGCCAACAGAGGGGGCTGAGCCATGGGGCGCGGCCGTGCCAAGGCAAAGCAGACCAAGGTTGCCCGTGCGTTGAAGTACGGCGGTCCTGAGACTGACCTCGAGCGCCTACAGCGTGAGCTGGCGGCAGCCCAGGGCGATGTCGATGACGACCAAGAGTCGGATGATGTTGAAGATGAAGACGACGATGAAGAGTCGGATGACCCGTACGCGAAGTACTACGAAGATGAAGACGACGAAGAGGACACTGCCCACACGGCGTGAGCCCTCAGTCGGCTAGTTCTGCCGCGTCAGTTTCCGTAAGACCCGGTCACACTCACGGATCCGCCGGCCCCACCTTTGGCTGGCGCATCACCGGATTCACCATCGTTGCGAAGGCGCACGGTTCCGCACACCCACGCGTTGACACCAGCACCTCGTAGAGTGCGCACCACTGCATCTGCGGCATCTGCGGCCACTACTGCCGCCATTCCAATGCCCATGTTGAATGTGCGCTCCATTTCCGCAATTGATGCTCGCGCTGCGTGCTGAATCACCTGGAAGAGCGGCTGTGGCTGCCAAGAAGAACGGTCAAGCTCAGCATGTAAGTGATGTGGCAACACGCGCGCAATGTTTGCTGCAATGCCGCCACCTGTGATGTGTGAGAACACATGAATGTCATCACCCATCTCGCGAACTAGGCGCAAACAGGCTTTGGTGTAAATCGCGGTTGGCTCGAGCAACGCTTCACCAAGAGAACCGCCAAGTTCTGCAGACTTCGTGTTCACATTCATGCCTGCGATGTCAAACAGTGCACGTCGAACAAAGGAAAAACCATTGGAGTGCACACCCGATGACTGCATGGCCACAACAACATCGCCAGCACGCACAAGATCAGCCGACAGCAACGCATCAGATTCCACAACTCCGGTGCCTGCGGCAGCAAGGTCATAGTCATCATCTGGCATTACGTCGGGGTGCTCAGCGGTTTCACCGCCGACAAGGGCAACTCCGGCTTGCTCACATCCAGTTGCAATTCCCGTAACAATGGCAGCAATGCGTTCTGGAATGACTTTGCCGCATGCGATGTAGTCCGTGAGAAACAGCGGTTCCGCACCGCACACCACAATGTCATCCACCACCATGGCAACGAGGTCGATGCCAACGGTGTCGTGCTTGTCCATCATTTTCGCGATGACGAGTTTTGTGCCAACGCCATCGGTGCTTGTGGCTAAGAGGGGTTTGCGAAATCGGGTGAGCGCTGTTGCATCGAACAGACCGGCAAATCCGCCAAATGCGCCGGAACTTTCTGGTCGCTGCGCTCGCATCACCGCAGCGCGCATTAATTCAACTGAACGTTCTCCGGCGTCGACATCAACGCCTGCCGCAGCGTAAGTCAAACCGTCGTCGTTCATGGCAACCTCAATGCGTGCGAAACATCATCGGCCTTGTCCACCGACGAATCCAGCAAATCCAGTTGGGCTGACCCCAAGTTCGCAGACTCTGGTGGATTCACGGGGTACTTTCCATCAAAGCAGGCGCGGCAGAGTTCACTCATGGGGATGCCGACGGCGCCAACTAGGTCTTCCAAACTCACATACGCGAGCGAGTCAGCGCCGATCGCTTCGCACACACCATCCACATCGAGTGCGCTTGCAACCAATTCCGCTCGCGTCGCAAAGTCGATTCCATAAAAACAAGGCCATGTGACTGGCGGCGAAGAGATGCGCACATGCACTTCCGCGGCACCTGCTTCACGCAGCATTTTGACAATAGCTCGCTGTGTGTTACCTCGCACGATGGAGTCATCCACCACCACAAGCCGCTGACCCGCAATCACTTCACGAAGTGGATTCAACTTCAAACGAATTCCCAACTGCCGAATCGTTTGATTTGGTTGAATGAATGTGCGTCCCACGTACGAGTTCTTCACTAACCCCTGAGCGAATGGGATGTGGGATTCCTGCGCATACCCAACTGCAGCAGGAGTTCCTGATTCCGGAACCGGAATCACCAAGTCAGCATCTACCGCGGCGGCACGGGCAAGCCTGCGACCGACTTCCACTCGAGCCTCGTGAACAACTCGACCACGAATAACACTGTCAGGTCGAGCCAGGTAGACATACTCAAATAGACACCCTTTAGGAGCGGCGGGTGCAAATCGTTGTGAGCGCACGCCCTGTTCATTTATGGCAATCACTTCGCCTGGTTCAACATCGCGCACAAACTGTGCGCCGATGATGTCGAGTGCCGCGGTCTCACTTGCCACTGCCCAGCCATTGGGCAACTGCCCGAGTGCCAGAGGACGTATCCCTTGCGGATCACGCGCTGCGTACAACGTCGCCTCATCACAAAACACCAATGAATACGCGCCGAGCACAGTGGGTAACACTCGAATTGCCGCATCCACCAAATCACCAGTGGCCGCTGCGGCGATGAGTCCGGTCAACACATCTGTGTCACTCGTGGCAAGGGTTGGATTCCCACTGATGAGGTCTTCAGCAATGTCGCGCAACCGCAACGCAAGTTCCGGCGTGTTGGTCAGATTGCCGTTGTGGCCGAGTGCGATGTGACCAACGCTGGTGCTGCGAAATGTGGGCTGCGCGTTATGCCAGGTGCTAGAACCGGTGGTGGAGTAACGCGTATGCCCAACCGCAATGTGGCCTGTGAGTGCGTTGAGTGATTCCTCGTTGAACACCTGCGCAACAAGACCCATTTCTTTGACAACCACAATGCGGTCGCCATTGGACACAGCAATTCCGGCCGACTCTTGTCCGCGATGTTGGAGTGCGTAAAGGCTGAAATAGCTCAGGCGTGCAACATCTTCACCGGGGGCCCAAATGCCCACGACCCCACAAGCATCTTGGGGACCTTTGTCGTCGTCTAGGAGGTCGTGATTCAGACGACCGTCACCGCGTGGCACTTGCCTAAGCCTACGCTGAACAAGCGCTGATCGGTTCGGCGCGCTCAGAGCCTTCCGGAGGCGGAAGCAGGGTCCGCAGAGAGTTTGGTTGCCGCCCAAATTGGTGCCACGGAGAGCAGCAGCAATCCAGCCGCAACCGCATTGACGATGGGGCCTTGGTTAGGTCGGAAGAGGTTGTTGAAAATCCATTGCGGAAGCGTCTGCAGTCCCGGGCCTGAAGTGAATGTGGTCACCACAATTTCATCAAATGACAACCCGAACGCCAGCACCCCACCCGCGACCAATGCAGAGCGCAGCAGGGGAAATGTGACGAGTCGGGCGGTGGTCCATGGTCGCGCTCCTAAGTCAGCAGAGGCTTCTTGAAGTGAAACTCCCACGCGCTGCAGACGTGCAACCACATTGTTAAACACCACGACCACACAAAAAGTTGTGTGCCCAAGGATGACTGTGAACAGACCGAAGCCGATGCCCAGCGGTTTGAGTGTGGTGGTGAATGCTGCATTCAATGCCATACCCGTGACGATTCCGGGAAGTGCAATGGGTAGCACGACTACCAAGCTGATGACTGATCTGCCAAAGAACCGGTATCGCGACACCGCGAAGGCCGTCATGGTTCCCAGGACGAGCGCTAACACCGTTGCAGCACTCGCGGCCTTGATGCTTGTTAGCAGCGCTGAGCGAACACCTTCATTTTCAACCGCGCGTGACCACCATTGAGTAGTTAAACCACGTGGCGGCCAGCCAAACACGCGAGATGTGTTGAAGGAATTAACAAGCACCACAAGCAACGGAATATGAATGAACAACAACACGACGGCAGTGACGCCTATGAGCACACGTCGCACATGTCGTGGAATCAGCATGGTGCTCACAAACTCTCAAGTGCACCGGTGCGGCGCACTGCAACGAGGTAGCCGACTACCACCAGCACGGGGAATACTGCGGCAGCAGCAGCGAAAGGTAAGTCACCTGCAACGCCGATGTTGTCGTAGACCACGTTCGCATAGAGCTGCGTGGCACGCCCAACAATTTTCACCATGATGTAGTCGCCGAGTGTGAGGGAGAAAGTGAAAATTGAACCTGCGATGACTCCAGGCATCACAAGCGGCAGGATGACAGTGCGGAATGCAAACCATGGACGACCACCAAGATCAAAGGCAGCATCAATGAGACTGTTCGGTAAACGTTCGAAGGCCGCATAGACCGGCAAGATCATGTAAGGCAGCCAGAGGTAGAGCAAGGCAACTGTGGTGGCTGTAAGCCCCAGCCCCGGGGTATGACCACCAAGAGGATGAAGTGCCCAATCAAGGACGCCGCGTTCATCAAACATGATGCGCCATGCGTAACCCTTGACGAGGTAGTTCGCCCACAGCGGCATAGAAATTGCAATCACTAGCAACGCGCGAGTGCGGCTGCTGCGAAGTCCTTTGGCCATGAGCAATGCAACAGGCACGGCAATGACGGCGCTGAGAACGGTCACGATGAGTGCAACCATGACTGTGCGCAGTGCAATCGTGCGATAGACGGAGTTAGTGAGAAGTGTGTGGAAGTTATCCCACGTGAATGTTCTTTGCACTTGCCCAGTGAACGAATCCACCTGCCACACGGACGCTGCGAACATCGTCGCAAGTGATCCGAGATAAAGAACGACTAACCAGAACATTGGCGCCGAGAGAAGTAGTGCAAGCCGGGCGCGCGGATTTCGAGATAGTGCTGTGGTTGTGCGTGCGAGCACACCAGAGGGGGCGGTCGTCACCGACCGCCCCCCACTGGTGAGCCCTTGACTGCTCATGCCTATCCCTTGATGGCCGTCCAGGCCTTAGTCCAGTCGGCATAGTCGACGCAGATTTTTCCGCGTCCGTCTCCGCATTCAGCACGTGGTGTCGTCCAGTAATAGATCGACTCTGCGTACTTGTTATCCAGAGCGTGGTACGTGTCGCAGAACGTCTTGTCTGCGGTGTAATCACACGACAATGTTTGGGCTGGCGCTTCACCAAAGTACTCAGCAACCTGAGCGTTGACCTTCGGTGATGTAATCCAGTCCATCCACTTATACATGCAGTTCGGGTGCTTCGCCTTGGATGACAGCATCCAGGTGTCCGACCATCCCGTTGCACCTTCGGCTGGAACCGTAGTGCTCACTTTCACCTTGCCTTCACCTTGAATCAGGTTGGCATTAACCTGCCACGCGGTGCCCACCACATTGGAACCTTGACCAAATGAAGAAACTTCATCTGTGTAGGCAGCCCAGTAGGAGCCGATGTTCTTGCGCTGCTGCGTGAGCAACGCCACAGCAGCGTCGAACTGCTTTTGGTCGAGTGAGTAGGGGTCCTTGATTCCGAGGGCAGGCTGGGTTTTCATGAGATAGAGCGCGGCGTCGGCGATGTAGATGGGTGAGTCATATGCGGTGATTTTGCCGGCGTACTTGCTGTTCGGGTCAAAGACAACCGACCAAGATGTCGGCGCAGGTTTCACGACATCGGAGTTCCACATCAACACGTTTGCACCCCAACCATGTGGAATGCCATACATCTTTCCGTCAGCCGAGTTCCATGGTCGGTCTTTCAGGAACGATGAGATTGTCTTGTAGTTGGGCACTCGGCTGGTGTCCACAGCAGCAACATCGCCACCGTAAATCAGACGCAATGTGGCATCGCCAGAAGCCGAAACTCCGTCGTATTCGCCACTTCGCATGAGCGTGACCATCTCGTCACTGGTGTTGCCAATCTTCACATTCGTCTGGCAACCGGTTTTCTTTTCAAACGGAGTGACCCAGTCCACCTTCGGGTCGGTGCTGCCATCTTCGGCGTACCCAGCCCACACAATGATGTTCAGCGCACCTTCACCCTCGGTGTTGGTGGTCTTCGAGCCACACCCGCTCAGCACCAAGGCTGTTGCGGCCAGCATCGCAAGTGATGCCAACTTTCTGTTGCGGTGCATCCTGTCTCCCATCCCCACTTACTGTCGCCGACTAGCGACAGGGTCATCACCTAATGATGAACTCTGCTGTGTCTTCCCATGTGCACCACACGCGAGCCCCGGGTGTGATGTCTGCGGTTGAGGCCTGCGCAGGAACGCTCACGGTTAGTTTGGTTCCGTCATCGGTCTGCACCAAGACAGTACGTGTCGCTCCAAGATATGACGTTTCCGTGACATGCCCAGCTCGCATCCGCACTTGAGCCGTCGGCTGCGTTGCTGACACGCTGATGCGTTCCGGGCGTAGGCAAAAAGCAGCGCCGGTTTGCGTGGTGAGCGTGTTGGTTGTGCCTATGAAGTCAGCAACAAAACTTGTGGCCGGCTGCTCATAAATCTCTTGTGGGCTACCCAGTTGCACAATGCGACCGGCATCAAAAATCGCGATGCGATCACTCATCGTGAGTGCTTCTTCTTGATCGTGGGTCACAAAGATGAATGTGATTGCGAACTGTCGTTGGATGCTCTTGAGTTCAAGTTGCATTTGGCGGCGCAGCTTGAGGTCAAGCGCCCCAAGTGGCTCATCTAGCAAAAGCACTCGCGGTTCGTTTATTAGTGCTCTCGCGAGGGCCACCCGCTGACGCTGACCGCCCGAAAGTTGACTTGGTTTACGACTTCCCAGCCCTGCAAGTTCAACTGTCGCAAGAGCTTTCGCAGCAGCCGCGGCACGACGACCGCGATCAACACCTTTGACTCGCAATCCGTATTCCACGTTCTCACTAACGCTCATGTGCGGAAACAACGCATAGTCTTGAAAGACGGTGTTCACATCGCGCAGATACGGCGGGTCAGAGGTCACATCCCGACCGGCGATTTCAACGGTTCCGGATGTTGGGTTTTCAAAGCCGGCGACGATGCGTAACACCGTGGTCTTGCCTGAACCTGATGGACCGAGCAGTGTCAGAAATTCGCCGTCGTGCACATCCAAAGTCACGTCATCGACGGCAACGACATCCGCAAAGCGTTTGCTCACGCCTTGTAGGCGCACAACCGGTTCGCTCACACAGACGAGCGTAGCCGTGGGTTAGTCCGCTGACCCGGAACTCAGCGGAAGGTAGCCACTGAGGTCACTGCGCTCGCCGCTGGCGCGCAGCCGGCCACTCGTGACAGCGGCCTGCCAGGTCAACTCTCCCGAACACAGGGCTAGCCACGTCTCGGCATCGGTTTCAACCACGGCTCTGGGGGTACCACGACGATGACTGCCACCATCCACAACCTGCACTGCGGCATATGGCGGAATGCGCACTTCCACGCTGCGCCCAGGAGCCAGTTTCTGGAGTTCTGCCAGGGTGGTTTGCACAGCGGCTCGCACCTGCGGATGACTCTCCATAGTCACGAAATCATTCACGACATGATGCGAGCAAACGTGCGTGACCAGCCTTCAGCAAGTTCCGCTCGTGAGAGTGTGATGACGCCATCCGCAGTGGTGATGCTTAAGAAGTCATCTGCTGTCACTGTGCCAAGCAATGCGCTGGGTAGCCCCACCAATTCACATGCTGCGCGAATTGCATCAACATTTTCCGATGCTGTTGTCACCACGGCACGAGCAACAGATTCACTAAACAGCATTGTGAAGGCGTCCGCATCTGTGTCAGCAAAGGAAACATCAAGACCGTAGTCGTTGCGCAATACCAACTCAGATAGCGCGATTGCCAGACCACCATCGCTGAGATCGTGAGCACTCGTGATGAGGTGACGGTGGTCACGAATCACGGAGGCCAGTGACCGCTCGGCGACCAGGTTCACTTGGGGTGGGGTCCCACCAAGATGACCGTGGACAACATGTGCCCACTCTCCTCCTGCGAATTCTTCCTGGGTCGCGCCAATGAGAATCACTGCATCTGCTGGCTTTGCGCCGTGCATCGTGATGCGCGTTCTCACATCATCGAGAACGCCCAGCACGCCCACCACCGGCGTCGGATGGATGGCAGTCGTCGCGGTCTGGTTATACAGCGAAACATTGCCGCCGGTCACAGGTGTGCCGAGTTCAAGGCACCCATCTGCAAGACCGCGAACCGCTTCCGCAAATTGCCACATCACTTCGGGGTCTTCCGGAGACCCAAAGTTCAGACAGTCCGTTACGGCTAGTGGCGTCGCGCCACTCACCGCAACATTTCGGTAGGCCTCACTGAGCGCAAGTTGTGCGCCAACATAAGGGTCAAGTGCCCCGAATCTGCCGTTGCAGTCCAAGGAAACGGCAATCCCACGACCTGTGGTTGTGTTACCGAGCACATATCTGTCGTATTGGGATGTGAGCCACTCGCGGTCGCAAAGGTTCGCTGATGCAAGCAACTCAAGAATCTGTTGACGCATGTGTTCCGCGGTGCTCGGACGCGGGCAACGCTCGGTAGTTGGTTCATCCGATTGGCGTGCGTCAAGCCACGCTGGGCGGTGGAACGGCCGGTCGTAAACCGGACCGTCGTGTGCAACTGTGCGTGGCGGCACATCAACAATCAAGTCGTCATGCCAATAGACCTGCAAATGCGAAGCATTGGTGACCTCTCCAATCACCGTCGCAGTCACATCCCAACGCTGGCAAATGTGCATCACGCGTTCAATGTTGTCTGGGTGAACCACGGCCATCATGCGCTCTTGGGATTCACTCATCAAGATTTCTTCTGGTGAGAGCGTTGCGTCGCGCAACGGCACTCTGTCTAGATGCACACGCATGCCGCCGTCGCCATTGCTGGCAAGTTCACTTGTGGCACATGACAAGCCAGCGCCACCGAGATCTTGGATGCCTTCAACCAATTTCTCTGCGAACATTTGCAATGTGCACTCGATGAGTAACTTCTCCATGAAGGGATCGCCCACCTGCACAGAGGGTCGTTTTGCCGGCCCAGTTGCATCAAAGGTCTCACTTGCAAGCACGCTCACGCCACCGATGCCATCGCCACCAGTGCGAGCGCCGTAGAGCACAACAAGATTGCCCACACCACTTGCTTTCGCCAAGTGGATGTCTTCATGGCGCATCGCTCCGACACAGAGTGCATTGACGAGCGGGTTGCCTTGGTAGCAAGAATCAAATACTGCCTCTCCGCCAATGTTGGGTAGTCCCAGACAGTTTCCATAGCCGCCAACACCTGCGACAACGCCACTAACAATGCGTGGGGTGTCGAGATGTTCAGGAGCGCCAAAGCGCAAGGAGTCCATCACGGCTAATGGGCGCGCACCCATCGCAAGAATGTCTCGCACAATGCCACCAACTCCGGTTGCGGCACCTTGATAAGGCTCTACAAAAGACGGGTGGTTGTGTGATTCAACTTTGAATGTGACAGCCCACCCGTCACCAATGTCAACTACACCCGCGTTCTCGCCAATGCCCACCAACATGGCGTCGGTTTGGGGTTGTTTGGCACCGAACTGTCGCAAATGAACTTTGCTTGATTTGTAAGAGCAGTGCTCACTCCACATCACGCTATACATCGCAAGTTCCGCACTTGTGGGTCTGCGCCCAAGGATGTCGCGAATGCGTTGGTATTCATCGGGTTTCAAACCTAGGTCAGCCCAAGGCTGCTGCACATCTGGCGTGCTTCCTGCTCGCTCAACTGTGTCAATATCTCGGCGAACAGAAATCGGAGTTGTGTTCATGTGCGAGCTCCCACTGTCAAAGTGGAGACAACAGATGTGAAGAACGCGAGCCCATCTGCAGATGGGCCAGTGAGCGAATCAATTGCATGCTCTGGATGGGGCATGATGCCGACGACCGTGCGCGCTTCATTTGTGATTCCTGCGATGTCACGCATTGAGCCGTTGGGGTTGCCGATGTAGCTGGCGACGATGCGATTCTCTGACGCGAGCATGTCCAAAGTTCTCTCGTCGGCTACATAGCCGCCTTCGCCGTTCTTGACTGGAATGACGATGTTTTGGCCGACGGAGAAGTCCGCTGTCCAGGACGTGGCATTAGTTTCCACTTTCACACGCTGATCACGACAGATGAAATGCAGGTGGTTGTTGCGGATGAGCGCACCTGGAAGCAATCCAGACTCACAAAGAATTTGGAACCCATTGCAGATTCCGAGCACGGGCAAACCTTCACGGGCGGCGTCAATTACTTGCGCCATCATTGGTGCGAACTTTGCAATTGCGCCGCAACGGAGGTAATCACCGTAAGAAAAGCCGCCGGGGAGCACAACCGCATTCACACTTTGAAGATCTGTGTCGGCGTGCCAAAGCCGCACTGCTTCCGCACCACCTGCACGAACGGCTCGAGCGGCATCCGAGTCGTCTAGCGAACCCGGAAATGTGATGACACCGATACGGGGAGCCACTGATTAATCCTCAACTCGCAGTTGGTAATCCTCAATCACGGGATTTGCCAACAACTCTCCAGCAAGTTTGGTCAGAACCATTTCGCGTTCTGAATCGAGTGCACCATCAAGGTCAATCACAAACTGCTTGCCTTGACGAACATCACTGACTCCGCTCAGCCCAAGCCGGGTCAACGCGCCGCGGACAGCAGCCCCTTGAGGGTCGAGAATTTCAGGTTTGAGCATCACGGTCACAACAATTCGCGCCACAGCACAAGCCTACCGATGTCGCGAAGCGGTCGCGCGGCACCGATGCACTGTCTATGTCAGCGTGCGGCCGGTGAGCCGGGTGAAGACTTCAAGGTAACGCTCTCGGGTTCGCTGGACCACATCGTCTGGCAGTGCTGGTGGTGGTGTGGTTCCGTGCCGGTCCCAACCGCTGGCCGGAGATGTCAGCCAGTCGCGCACATATTGCTTGTCAAATGAGGGCTGCGGTCCACCCGGCCGCCAACCATCTGCCGACCAATAACGCGAAGAGTCCGGAGTCAAAACCTCATCCGCAAGGACAATCTGCCCATCTGATGCCCGACCAAATTCGAACTTGGTGTCCGCAAGCAGGACTCCTCTTTCGGATGCAATCGCAGCCGCTGTTGCGTAAACCCGGAGCGTCAAATCACGCAGTGCGGCCGCATCCGCTGCACCTACTGCACGCACTGCAGCAAGGAAGTCAATGTTGATGTCATGTTCACCAACATCAGCTTTTGTGGCTGGAGTGAAGATAGGTTCTGGCAATTGGGACCCTTGTAACAGGCCTTCGGGTAACTCGTTACCGCAGACTTCTTGAGATGTTTGATACTCCTGCCAACCAGAGCCATCGAGATATCCACGCGCCACGCATTCAATTGGGAACATCTCCAGCTGTTCGCACAACATGGCCCGACCTTGAACACTTGCGGGCACATCTGTGCTGATGACGTGGTTGGGAACAATCTCCGTCAGCCGTTCGAACCACCACAAGGACAATGCAGTGAGCACACGACCTTTGTCTGGAATCAGGGTTGGCAACACCCAGTCGTAGGCGGAAATTCGGTCAGACGCAACCATGAGGATTTCGCCACTTGGGGCACGCCACAGGTCGCGAACTTTGCCGGAGTGAATGTGCACGTAATCACCGGGCAGTTCGTAGTCTTGTTGGTGCACACCAGTTGCATTCATTGCGTAACTAACGTGTCAAAGTTGCACGGCGCGGGCGGGTCAAACATCAAATCGACTCTCACAGAATGGGGGCAGGTGAGTAGGCAGCTGCTTGTGGGTGTTCAGCACATAGTGCACCGATGCGAGCACACACGCGTGCTACTTGCTCGCGAGCGTCACCAGCAAAGCGCAACGGCTGTGCAATGAGTGCGATCAGTTCGGACTCGTTCAAAGGAAAACGTGGGTCAGCGGCGAGGTCGCCGATGAGGGGGTTTTCGTAGTTACCGGCTCGGCGGTGAGCCACCGCGTTGAGTGCATGTTCCTTGATAAGTGCATGCGCTTCCTCTCGACCCATGCCAGCCTTAACGGCGGCCATTAGGAAAGCGGTGGTTGCAAGGAACGGCAAGTTTGACTGTAGTTCAGTCTCAATGGCATCGGGATAGACACCCACTTCAATCAAAACCGTCAAGAACGTCTCGAAAAGCCCATCAATTGCGAAGAAGGCGTCGGGTAGTGCCACTCGTCGCACCACTGAACATGAGACATCGCCTTCATTCCACTGACTTCCGCTGAGTTCGTTGACCATCGTCACATGCCCACGCAAAATGGCTGCGAAACCATTGACGCGTTCACATGAACGAGCGTTCATCTTGTGGGGCATGGCACTGGAACCAACTTGACCTTTGGCGAAGCCTTCGGTCAATAACTCCTGACCAGCCATCAAGCGCATGGTTGTTGCCAGTGACGAAGGTCCAGCGGCAAGTTGTGAAAGCGCGCTGACGACATCAAAGTCCAGCGAACGTGGGTAGACCTGACCGACGCTAGTGAGTGCATTCGCAAAGCCGAGATGTGAACGCACGTGCGATTCAAAATCGGCAACCGCTGCGGCATCACCGCCGAGTAAGTCGAGCAGGTCTTGCGATGTGCCGACTGGACCTTTCACCCCACGCAAGGGGTAACGGTCAATCAAGTTTGTGATGCGCTCATAGGCGATGAGTAATTCTTCGGCGGCACTTGCGAATCTCTTGCCAAGAGTGGTGACTTGCGCGGGAACATTGTGCGAACGTGCAGTCATCGCAACATCTGAATACTCATGGGCAAGGCGTGCAAGATGTGCAAGCACCGCGATGGTGCGATTGCGGACAAGCACAAGCGCATCACGAATCTGACACTGCTCAACATTTTCGGTGAGGTCTCGCGATGTCATGCCTAGGTGGATGAATTCATATCCCGCAAGTGCATTGAATTCCTCAATGCGAGCTTTCACATCGTGACGCGTCACTCGTTCACGTGCCGCGATACTCTCGAGATTGACGTTCTCCAACACAGATTCGTAAGCAGCAATCGCGGCATCAGGAATGGCAACGCCGAGAGCACTTTGGGCGCGCATCACTGCAATCCAGAGACGACGTTCGGCTCGGATTTTGTGTGCTGCAGACCAAATCTCGCGCATCTGGGCGCTGGCATAGCGAGCGGCAAGAACATTCGCAATGACCGGGCTAGCGGCCGTGTCCGTCACAGCCTAAGTCTGCCGCATTGCGTGAATGACGTCGCGAATGCCCTCATCGCCACACTGCATCGTCCGCCTCAGAATGCGCCTACCGTCCGCTGCCAGACACGGCACCGAGTGCGATGTCACCGCGCGCAAACGCGCCGTCAAAGGCCATGCTCGCGGCACGCTCATAAGCACGCTCGCGTGCTGTCTCCAAATCCGGTCCGACTCCCACACATGAGAGCACACGTCCGCCGGATGTCACGAGCGCGTCGTCTCGCATGGCTGTTCCTGCATGTAACACCCACGAGTTTTCACGCGACTCCAAATCTCCGGAGATTGCATCCCCTGTGCGTGGGGTGCCTGGGTAACCGTGTGCAGCGAGCACCACGACCACCGCATTGCCACTGCGCCATTGCAGTTCCGGCAACGCTTCGAGTTCACCCCTCGCGGCAGAGAGCAGCACTTCATACAGTGCGGTCTCTAGCAAAGCGAGCACGACTTGTGTTTCGGGGTCACCAAATCGCGCATTAAATTCAATGACTTTCACGCCACGGCTTGTCAACGCTAACCCTGCATACAGCACTCCGATGAATGGAGTTCCACGGCGAGCCAACTCGTCAATTGTGGGCTGCGCAACTGTCTCTTTCACATGCTCAGCAAGGTCATCGGGAACCCACCGCAGGGGTGCATACGCACCCATGCCACCTGTGTTAGGACCTTCGTCGTTGTCAAAAGCACGTTTGAAATCAGCCGCTGGAATCAACGCTCGAACGTTCGTGCCGTCACACACAAAGAACAACGAAACTTCCGGACCATCGAGATACTCCTCGATGAGAACACTTGAACCGCCATCAATGCAAGTGCGTGCATGTGCCAACGCTGCATCTCGATTTGGTGTCACCACAACACCTTTACCCGCAGCCAATCCGTCTTCTTTCACAACAAATGGCACGCCGGGAGCGGCAACGGCATCAAGTGCTGCCTGGGTTTCTTCGATGGTGCTACACACATAGGCGTGCGCGGTAGGAACATTCGCGGCGGTCATGACATCTTTCGCAAACGCTTTGCTACCTTCAATTGCAGCCGCAGCAGCATCGGGACCAAAACACGCAATGTTTGCAGCACGAACCGCGTCAGCAACCCCATGCATGAGTGGCACTTCTGGACCAATCACGACAAGGTCGGCGTTAATGCGCAGTGCAAGTTCGGACACCGCATGCGCGTCAGTCACAGAAATGCTGTGCATCACAGCACCTTCACTTGCAATCCCCGGATTGCCTGGTGCCGCATGTAGTTGAAGTTCTGGTGTTCCTTGAAGCAACGTGCGTGCAAGTGCATGCTCACGGGCGCCCGAACCGATGAGCAGAACGGTGGGCATCAGCGGCGTCCTAGGGCCTGCTCGATTGCCTGCTGCTCCTCTGGCGATAGTTGATCGCAGGTTCCACGCGCTACTGGCTTCATGTAAGTGCGAGTCTCTGAGCGGCCATGAATGCTGGTGATGAGCAAACCGTCCGCATTGTCATCGAGCAAGGCGGTGGAAAAGGACATGCGCCCACCCATGTCTCCGAAGGCGTCATAACGCACGACGGCCACATGCCGCAACGCCGCAGCAAGTTCAACCCGCGTTGCCTCCAAGCGCGCACCCAGCCCAGCCAACTGCTCAAAGATGCTCTGCACATCCCGGGCCTGACTCGCGACAACGCCTGCGAGGGAGTTCCCGCTTGCGTCTGCAGTCAGGATTTCGGTGTCGCGGCGCACAGCGGTCAGTGTCCGACGGGCACTGGCAGCCATCATCAGAGCCACAAGTGCGACCAACGCTGCACCAGCGGCGACCAGGGTCACGGGGTTTGAAAAGTCAATGCTGCGCACGAGTGCGGAATCTATCCCAGCAGTTTTTTGCACTTGAGCGTGCGCACGGGCGCGCACATCGCGCGCGTGTTGTTAGGGAAGGCAAAAAATAGGTCTGGACGTCGCCGACGGGGGATGCAGCAACGCCCAGACATTGAAAAGATTACAACCGGTGAACTAGACCTGCATCCGGGGGTCGCGAGATGTCCGAATTTCAGTACATCTGTGTACCGATTTCGGGGATGTGCGACGTCGCCGCTTTCACAGACCAACACATACCGAGTTCGTGCCGACTGAACCTACTGAATTCTGCACCTACTCAAGTCTGCACCTACTGAAGCTGGTACTACTCCTTTTAGATACCCTACAATCTGTTCACGTACTTCTTTTTTTAGTTTAAG
>RGCY01000001.1 GCA_009918865.1 Actinomycetota bacterium | reverse complement strand
CGCGAATCGGCACTCCTCACTGCCCTGACTGCGGTGAAGTTATTGCTCGCCAAAGCCCCCAAGATGTCGTGGACCAAGTTCTGTCACTTCCTGAAGGAACCCGGTTCCTCGTCTTAGCGCCGGTGGTGAGAGAACGCAAAGGTGAATTCGTTGACCTACTACGCGCCCTCGCATCCCAAGGATTCGCTCGAGTTCGAGTTGATGGAGATGTTCACAGCATTGAAGAAGTGCCGAAACTTAAGAAGCAGGAAAAGCACAGTATCGAAGTAGTGGTCGACCGACTCACAGTCAAGGCTGACTCTCGCGTGCGCTTTACCGATTCGGTTGAGACCGCGCTCAGGGTTGGCGCTGGTCTTGTTCAACTTGAGTTCGTGGACGCCCCAGCGACGGCACCGGAACGACTGCGTACTTTCAGTGAACACCTGGCCTGCCACGACTGTGGAATCTCCTTTGAAGTTTTGGAACCGCGGTCATTCTCGTTCAACTCGCCGTTTGGAGCCTGCCCAGAGTGCAGCGGTCTTGGTGTGCGCATGGAGGCCGACGCCGAACTCGTCGTTCCAAACCCTTCGTTGTCCATCAATGAAGGCGCCATTGCGCCGTGGTCGGGTAGCGCCAGTTCGGATTACTTCATGAAACTGCTGACCAGCATCAGCAAGCAAGTTGGCTTTTCACTGGACACGCCTTGGAAAAAACTGCCAGCCAAGGTTCGCGACATTGTTCTAAATGGCTCGGATGATTCTCTACAAGTGCGATTCCAATCCAGATATGGTCGCAATCGGTCTTACATGGCCACTTATGAAGGGGTTCTACCTTTCGTGGCGCGTCGTTATGAAGAAGCCGATAACGAATCGACCAAGGAACGTTACGCAGCCTGCATGCGTGAAGTTCCATGCCCAGAATGTGATGGCACGCGGCTCAAGCCAGTAGTGCGTGCAGTTCGACTTCATGGGCATGGCATCGCCGATGTGTCGTCACTTTCCATCGGTGGTGCACTCACCTTCTTCACAAACTTGAACTTGACCAAGAAGGAAGCCTTCATCGGCGAACGCGTCGTCAAGGAAGTCGTTGAACGCCTCCGTTTCTTGGTGGATGTTGGATTGGACTATCTCTCGCTGGACCGAGCGGCAGGTTCGCTCTCAGGTGGCGAAGCGCAGCGCATCCGGCTCGCGACGCAAATCGGCGCGGGGCTGGTCGGTGTGTTGTACGTGCTTGATGAGCCGAGCATTGGTTTGCATCAACGCGATAACCATCGCTTGATTGAAACGCTCGTGAAATTGCGAGATCTCGGCAACACGCTCATTGTCGTCGAGCATGATGAGGACACTGTTCGCACCGCAGACTGGGTTGTCGACATCGGTCCTGGTGCGGGCGAACATGGTGGGCATGTGGTCCATTCAGGACCAGTGGCTGACCTCATGAAGAACCCAACATCCCTAACGGGTAAGTACCTTAGTGGCGCCGCTCGCATCGAAGTGCCCTCTGAACGCCGAGTATTCGATAAGGCGCGTGTCTTGCGCATTGAAGGTGCACGAGAGCACAACTTGCAGCAGGTGGATGCGGAATTCCCACTCGGCTGCTTCATCGCTGTGACTGGAGTGAGTGGCTCCGGCAAATCCACTTTGGTCAACGACATCACCTACACCGCGTTAGCGCGAGAGCTCAATGGTGCGCGCGCAATGCCAGGTCGGCATACGCGGATTCGCGGTTTGGAGCATCTCGACAAGGTCGTTCATGTTGACCAAAGTCCGATTGGTCGAACGCCTCGCTCTAATCCGGCGACTTACACAGGGGTGTTTGACCACATTCGCAAATTGTTTGCTGAGACCACCGAAGCGAAGATTCGCGGTTATCAGCAGGGACGCTTTTCGTTCAATGTCAAAGGGGGTCGATGCGAAGCCTGCACCGGCGACGACACCATCAAGATTGAAATGAATTTCCTTCCCGATGTTTATGTGCCGTGCGAAGTGTGCAAAGGCGCGCGGTACAACCGCGAAACTTTGGAAGTGCACTACAAGGGCAAGAGCATCTCAGACATCCTTGACATGCCCATCGATGAAGCGGTCACCTTCTTTGAAGCCATCCCACCGATTGCGCGGCATCTGACAACTTTGATGTCTGTGGGCTTGGGCTACGTTCGCCTCGGTCAACCAGCCACCACGTTGTCCGGCGGCGAAGCCCAGCGAGTGAAACTCGCAAGTGAGCTCCACAAGCGTTCAACAGGCAGAACTATCTATGTTCTCGACGAACCGACCACTGGTCTTCACTTTGAAGATGTGCGGCGCTTACTTGAAGTGCTGCATGGATTGGTGGACAAAGGCAACACGGTCGTAGTGATCGAGCACAATCTGGATGTGGTCAAGACTGCAGATTGGGTCATTGACCTGGGTCCGCTGGGGGGCTCAGGGGGAGGCCTCATCATCGCCACCGGCACTCCAGAAGCAGTCGCCGACGGACACACCAAGACCGGCAGTTTCACAGGTGAATACCTAGCTCAGGTCTTGTCGCGAGTGAACACCGTCAAGCGCACACCAGCAAAGAAGCAAGCCAGCACTGCTGCGCCGACGCGCCGAAGCAAGGCAACCGCGAAGGCTTGACCATGGGCACCCTGCGCCCCTGGCGTCCCTTGCCGGGCAGCATCCCCACTGCTCCCGGGGTTTATCGGTTTTGGGATGCGAAGGACCGCGTTGTTTATGTGGGCAAAGCGCGGTCTCTGCGTGCACGGTTGAGCAGTTATTTCCAATCCCCAGATGGATTACACCCTCGCACGCTTTCGATGTTGGACTCGGCGTCTCGAGTTGATTGGGTTGTCGTTGGCTCAGAGGCAGAGGCACTTTCACTTGAGTACACCTGGATCAAAGAGTATGCACCACGATTCAACATCAAGTATCGCGACGACAAGTCATATCCCTTTCTTGCCATCACTATGAACGAACAGTTTCCGCGTGTGACCGTGATGCGTGGAGCCAAGCGGCGCGGTGTGCGCTACTTCGGTCCTTACCCACAGGCGTGGGCGATTCGGGAAACGGTGGACTTGTTGTTACGCGTCTTCCCGATGCGGTCGTGTCGCGACGGTGTGTTTAAAGATGCTGCGCGAACTGGGCGGCCCTGCCTGTTGGGTTACATCGAGAGGTGCTGTGCACCGTGTGTCGGAAAATCCAGCCCAGAAGAGCACCGAGCAATTGCAGAGCGGTTCGCGGAATTCATGTCAGGGTCGGTGGATGCATTTGTGAACGACCTGACTCAACAAATGCAGGTCGCATCCAGTTCTGAAGATTTTGAACGCGCCGCGAAGTTGCGCGACGACATTGGCGCACTGCAACAAGCAACTGAGCGCAACATCCTTGCCTTCCCTGAAGGTGGAAAGGTCGACGTCATCGGTCTGGAAGTGGGTCAGCTGCAGGCGGCAGTTTCGATGTTTCACATCCGTGAAGGGCGCATCCGTGGTCAACGTGGCTTCATTGTGGATCTCGTGGATGATGTGGATGCGGCGGGTTTGGTGCAGCAGTTGCTCGTGCAGGTGTACGCCGACCGAGATGACGTCCCTGCTGAAATCCTTGTGCCATTTCTGCCAGAGAACGTCACCGTCGTTGAACAACTCCTCGAGCAGGTTGCAGGACACAAGGTTCGAGTAAAAGTGCCGGCTCGTGGACACAAACGTGAATTCATGGCCACGGCTCAGGCGAATGCGGCCGATACCCTGAGCGTGCAAACTCTGAAACGCAGCAATGATCTGACATCACGAAGTGAAGCGCTCAGACAACTGCAATCCGCTCTCTCACTGCCTGATGCTCCTTACCGAATTGAGTGCATCGACATCAGCAATATCTCCGGCACGTCAGTCGTTGGCGCATTGGTGGTGTTTGAAGATGGGTTGCCAGCAAAGCGGGATTACCGCTCCTACGCCATCCGTGGCGACGGCGGCACTGATGATTTGGCATCGATGCGTGAGGTGATCATGCGTAGGTTCGCAAACGCCACCGGGCTTGACATGCCTGACTTGCTCGTGGTCGACGGTGGCGCCCCACAAGTGGCTGCAGCCCATGCTGCACTGCGCGATGCTGATGTGGAAGTCCCACTCATGGGTTTGGCGAAGCGACTTGAGGAAGTATGGCTGCCGGCTCAGGATTCGCCATTGATTTTGCCCCGAACCAGCGATGCATTGTTCATGCTCCAACGCATCCGTGATGAGGCCCACCGTGCCGCCATCGGACTGCATCGCAAACGTCGCAGCCGCGCCATGTTGGTGAGCGCTTTGGACGCAGTGCCTGGTCTCGGCCCGGTGCGCCGCCGCACGCTCCTCGAGCATTTCGGAGATGTGCGCGGTGTCCAGGCGGCCACAGTGGAACAGATTGCCGCACTACCCGGCTTCAGCCCAGCTCTCGCCACACAGGTGGCCACCGCTCTGGACTCCCCACCGGCACCATCGGCAGACTAAGGCGTGTGAGCCAGACACTGCCGGGCACGACACATGTTGCCGTCGTCACAGGAATGTCCGGAGCCGGACGGTCAACTGCCTCATGGGCACTGGAAGACCTCGAATGGTTTGTCATCGACAACTTGCCGCCTTCGCTGGTGGGAACTGCTGTGTCCCAGGTGGTGACGAATAACAATGTCAACCGCGTAGGCGTGGTGGCAGACATTCGCGCTGGAGTGTTTTTTGACGACCTCGCTGCCGCACTTGATGCCCTTCGCTCCGAAGGGGCGAAAGTCACCGTTGTCTTTCTTGACGCTCCGGACGATGTTTTGGTTCGCAGATTTGAGTACGCGCGCCGACCGCACCCAATGCAAGGTGAGGGCACAATTCTTGAGGGCATCACCGCTGAGCGTGAGCGGATTGCGGGATTACGCGCGTCAGCCGACATGGTGATTGATACCGGCTCGCTTTCACCACACGACCTGCGTACGCGGATGATTGAAGTTTTCGGTGCGTCAAGTGAGGCCGCCATGCACCTCACAGTTCAATCGTTTGGCTTCAAATTTGGTCTACCGGCCGACGCCGACATGGTCTTCGATGTGCGATTTGTGCCGAATCCGCATTGGGATCCACAACTGCGCCCACTCACGGGCCAAGACGCGGCAGTTCGCACCGCAGTGATGGAAAACCCAGGTGCATCGGCAGCCTTTGAGCACATGCTTGCCCTTGTGTCCACTGCGGTGCCCGGGTATGTCCGCGAAGGCAAGCGCTATCTATCCGTTGCAATTGGCTGCACCGGCGGACGGCATCGTTCTGTGGCGCTTGCTGAAGCTTTGGCGCAGGCGTTGTCTCTGCCAGGTGCGCATGTGAGCCTTCGCCATCGAGATCTCGGCAGGCAGTGAATATGAAAGTTGTGGCTCTTGGGGGAGGGCACGGACTCTCACGCACATTGCAAGCCGTGCGCACTCTCAGCAATGACGTGGTCGCGGTGGTTTCGACGGCGGATGATGGCGGCTCAAGTGGTCGACTGCGCGAAGAGTTTGCGGTGCCACCGCCTGGTGATTTGCGCATGGCGCTACTTGCGTTGGCTGATTCCTCACGCGTGAATGAGCGGTACGTATGGGCGCACCGTTTTGCCGGTTCCGGGGGCCTAGCCGGGCACAACCTAGGCAACTTGATGTTGACGGCGCTATGGCAACAGTTTGAATCTGAACCAGATGCCATCGTCAAGGGGTTGGATGCTGCTGGGCAGATGCTTGGTGTCTCTGGTCGAGTACTACCCGTGACATCCACCCCACACCATCTTGTTGCCGGCGTGAATCACGCAAATGGCGCTGCAAGCACAGTCGTGGGTCAATCGGCAGTCACCGCCACCAATCACCGCATCACACACGTTCACGTTGATCCACAAGTCCACGCCGACACCGAAACATTGAAGGCAATCCAAACCGCGGATTTGATTGTGCTCGGGCCGGGGTCTTGGTTCACGAGCGTTCTGGCCGTGTTGTGCGCAGATGGCGTGTGTGAAGCCATCAATGAGAGTGCTGCTGCGGTTGCGGTCGTCATGAACCTGCGAGCACAGCCAGGTGAAGCCGATGGCTTTCAGGCTTCGGACTATCTCGCCTCCTTCAAAGCCCTACACCCTGACATCGGCGTGGATGCGTGGGTCGTTGATAGCAGCGCGGCCGACGAAGTTCGCGCCGCCCTCGGGCCAGATTCCGCTACTGCCGTGTACAGCGACAATCTTGCCGATGCCAGTGGGGCACACGATCCGCAGCGACTCGCAGTAGCACTTGCAAGTGTGAAAAATTCGTTGGCGCAGACCTCACATTGACCGCCTTCGCCGTGCAAAGATGCGCGCCGTGGCAATGACTGCTGATGTAAAAGACGAGTTAAGCCGGCTCGAGGTGACCAAGCCTTGCTGTCGTAAGGCTGAAGTGAGCGCAACCTTGCGGTTCGGCGGCGGCCTGCACATCGTGGGCGGTCGCATCGTGGTGGAGGCCGAATTAGACACCGCGGCGGCAGCACGTCGCCTGCGTAAGGAAATCGCCGATTTATTCAGCCACGACAGTGATCTTGTGGTGCTACAAGGAACGGGCATCCGAAAAGGTGTGCGTTATGTGGTGCGCGTTTCAAGCCACGGCAACCTCCTGGCCCAGCAAGCCCAACTCGTGGATCCAGCAGGTCGACCAATCCGTGGGCTGTCTCCAGTAGTCGTCAGTGGCGGAAACTGTGATGCGGCTGCGGCCTGGCGAGGTGCATTTCTTGCGCACGGCTCGCTGACCGAACCGGGTCGCTCAAGCGCTTTGGAAGTCACCTGTCCGGGGCCGGAGGCTGCACTTGCACTTGTTGGGGCTGCGCGCAGGTTGGGTATCACCGCTAAGGCTCGTGATGTGCGCGGAGTAGACCGCGTTGTGGTGCGAGACGGCGATGCCATTGCTGCCATGCTCACTTTGTTGGGTGCACACCAGTCTGTGCTCACTTGGGAAGAGCGAAGAGTGCGGCGCGAAGTGCGAGCGACCGCAAACCGCCTAGCGAATTTTGATGATGCAAACCTCAGGCGGTGCTGAGGCGGGTCGGTTACGCATTGCCCACAAACAATCCAGTCTGGAAGAACTTGGCGCCCTTGCAAACCCACCGATGACAAAAGACGCGGTGGCTGGCCGGATTCGCAGACTGCTTGCACTCGCTGACAAGCGAGCCTCCGATCTAGGGATTCCCAACACAGAAGCCAGCCTCACGCCAGACATGTTGGACTGAACCATTCTGGGTTGCTGCCGCCGTCTAACGTGCACTGAACCAGTCTGCGCTCCCACCTCCGTTTGACATCACACCTAGGGCGTCATTCGTGGGATGACTCGTGTGGCAGCCAGCCTGACCAACGAAGTGGGCAACTCGCCGCAGGTCCACTGCGCCATCTTCCGGCCATTCGCGTGCATGGAAGCGCTCATGGACTCACTATGTGAGCCTGTTGTGCTGCATCCGTTGTGCTCACTATGTGTGCCTGTTGTGCTGCATCTCTGCCATGAGCGGCACACCGCCCCGGTAGCGCCCATGTTGGGCACTGCGATTGCTAGGGTTTGAGATGTGACACAGGTCACCGTGCCTATGTCTGAAGCGATTCAGCCCACGCTGAAGTCGGCTGACATGTCATCGTTTCCCCGTCCGAACAACGAGAGCAGGAGTCTGCTGTGACTGTCCGTGTTGGCATCAATGGATTTGGCCGCATTGGTCGTAACTTCTTCCGCGCACTGGTTGCCAGTGGCGCGGACATCTCGGTGGTGGCGGTCAATGACCTCACGGACAATGAGACCCTCGCCCACCTGTTGAAGTACGACAGCATTCTTGGTCGTTTCCCTGGTGAGGTCACATTCACCTCAGATTCCATCACCGCTGGGACACACACCATCACAGCATTGGCAGAGCGCGATCCGGCGGCGTTGCCGTGGGGTGAGCTTGGAGTTGACATCGTCATCGAGTCAACGGGTCGCTTTGTGGATGCCGAGAGCGCAGGTGCGCATCTCAAGGCCGGTGCGAAACAAGTCATCATTTCCGCCCCTGCCAAGGGTGAAGACATCACCATCGTCATGGGTGTGAATCACACTGACTATGACCCCAGTGCTCATCGCATCATCAGCAATGCATCCTGCACCACCAACTGTCTTGCGCCGATGGCAAAGGTCATTCACGAAACTTTTGGCATCGTCAAGGGCATGATGACCACGATTCACGCTTACACCAATGACCAGGTGATTCTTGACTTCCCACACAAGGACCTGCGTCGGGCTCGCGCGGCGGCTTTGAACATGATTCCCACCACCACGGGTGCGGCAAAGGCCATTTCACTAGTGCTTCCGGAACTCAAGGGCAAACTTGATGGCTACGCGATGCGCGTGCCGGTGCCGACAGGTTCAGCCACTGACCTCACGGTGCAACTGGCGAAGCCGGCAACGGCCGCGGAGATCAACGCCGCAATCAAGTCTGCTGCAGAGGGTCCGCTGAAGGGGATCTTGGAATACACCGAGGACCCCATTGTGTCCAGTGACATCGTGACGTCCCCAGCGTCCTGCATCTTCGATGGTTCGCTGACCAACTCGATGGGTGACACCGCGAAGGTGCTCGGCTGGTACGACAACGAATGGGGTTACTCAAACCGTCTCGTCGATCTCGTGGCCTACATGGCTAGCCGCAACTGAGTGCCACACGTGACACTCGCAACGCTGGCGCACCTTGATGTGCAGGGCAAGAAAGTTCTTCTGCGGTTAGACCTCAACGTGCCAATGGCCGAGAAGGTCATCACTGACGACGGTCGCATTCGCGCAGCACTGCCGACCGTGCGTGCCTTACTCGAGCGCGGCGCGGCGGTCATTGTGCTCGCGCACTTGGGGCGCCCTGACGGTGAAGTGAATCTGGAATATTCACTTGCCCCGGTTGCGGCACGCCTAGGCGAACTGCTCGGCTCACCGGTCCAGATGGCGACCGAGGTGGTCGGCGCAGAAGTCTCTGCGTCGGCTGAGGCGCTACAGGTGGGCCAGGTGCTCATGCTCGAAAATGTTCGGTTTGATGCACGTGAAGCGAGTAAGGATGCTGCAGCACGACGCGAGTTGGCCGAGCTGTGGGCTGAGCTCGGTGATGTGTATGTGGGCGATGGCTTTGGAGTGGTCCACCGCAAGCAGGCCAGTGTCACGGATCTCCCGGCTTTGCTACCCCATGCCGCGGGTCTGCTAATCGAAGCCGAAAGCTCAGTCTTTCAACGTGTCCTCACGGACCCAAGCCGGCCCTACACAGTGGTTCTCGGTGGGGCAAAAGTCAGTGACAAACTCGGCGTCATCTCGCATCTGTTGCCGCGAGTGAACACACTCATCATTGGTGGCGGCATGTGTTACACCTTTCTTGCCGCACAAGGAAACGGTGTTGGAAATTCGCTGTGTGAAGCAGATCAAATCGACACAGTTGCAGGATTGATTGCGCAAGCGCAAGAACTCGATGTGACGTTGTTGTTGCCGCGCGACATCGTGGTTGCCGACTCATTCTCAGCCGACGCTGCCTCCAAAGTAGTCTCATCGAATGAGATCCCCGACGGCTGGATGGGGCTAGACATTGGTCCAAACACGCGCGCAGAATTCGCTGCGGCTATCGCTGGGTCTGCAACTGTTGTGTGGAACGGACCGATGGGTGTGTTTGAAATGTCGCCATTCGCAGCCGGCACCCGAGCCGTGGCAGAAGCCATGATTGCTAACGCTGGTTTGACCGTGGTGGGCGGTGGCGATAGTGCCGCGGCTGTGCGCCTGCTTGGCTTGGACGAGTCTGGATTCAGCCATATCTCCACCGGTGGCGGCGCGAGTTTGGAGTATCTCGAAGGTAAGGAACTACCAGGCTTAAAGGCTTTGGAGGCCTGACATGACAACGCGTCGTCCGCTCATCGCGGGTAACTGGAAGATGAACCTCAACCACCTTGAGGCAATCGCACATGTGCAGAAGGTGTCCTTCGCACTCTCCGATGCTGATTTTGATGCAGTTGATGTTGCAGTCCTTGTGCCATTCGTCGACATGCGCAGCGTGCAAACCCTCGTGGATGGCGATCGGTTGCGGTTGTTCTACGGCGCCCAAGACGTTTCCGCGCATGCCGCCGGCGCTTACACGGGCGAAATCAGTGCAGGTATGTTGCAGCGTCTCGGATGTGCCTTCGTCATCATTGGCCACAGCGAACGCCGTCAACATCATTCTGAAGACGACGCGCTGGTGAACGCCAAAATCAGCCGCGCACTTGCGTGCGACATCACTCCCATCGTGTGCGTCGGTGAGGGCTTAGATGTTCGGCGCGCTGGAGCACATGTTGAGTTCACCTTGCAGCAACTTCGTGGCGCATTGTCCGGTCTCACGGGCGAGCAGGTGGCAAAGCTTGTCTTTGCCTACGAGCCGGTGTGGGCCATTGGCACGGGGGAGACCGCCACGAGCGCGGATGCGCAAGAGGTCTGCGCGGCAATTCGAGGCCTGATTTCCGAACTTTTTGGCACCTCAGTCGGGGAAACCGCGCGTGTCTTGTATGGCGGTTCGGTCAAAGCGACGAATATTGCTGAGTTGATGTTGCAGCCAGACATTGATGGCGCGTTGGTGGGTGGGGCAAGTCTGGACCCCGATGAATTCGTGACTATTGCGAAGTACCGCTTACACCCAGCAAGCCTGCCGAGCCGGTGACCTAGGTAGAATACGCCCCATGATCCTGACGCTTCAAATCCTTCTGATGCTCACGAGCGCCCTGCTCGTGGTCTTGATTCTGCTGCACCGCGGCAAGGGTGGCGGGCTGTCAGACATGTTCGGTGGGAGCGTCACGTCATCTCTGGGCGGTTCGGCACGGGCTGAGCGCAATCTTGACCGCATCACCATTTACCTTGGTTTCATCTGGGTCGCGCTCGTCGTTGGCCTAGGTCTACTCATCGCGGCGTAAGCAGCGCTCGCACTCAACGCATTTCAGGAGGACATCAGTGGCAGGTAGTGCAATTCGCGGCAGCCGGGTTGGCGCTGGACCCATGGGTGAGGCTGAACGTGGAGAACCGGCACCGCGTCTGAAGATTTCCTTCTACTGCACCAATGGACATGAGTCCGCGGCCATGTTTTCAACTGAGTCTGAAGTTCCCGAGGAATGGGATTGCCCGCGTTGTGGATTCCCCGCGGGTAAGGACAAGGACAACCCCCCGGTCCCGATTAAGCATGAGCCTTACAAGACGCACTTGGCTTATGTCAAAGAACGCCGCAACGACACTGATGGCGAGAGCATTCTTGCCGAGGCGCTTGCGGCACTTCGCGGCGAAGACAACTAACTGTCACCTGCTCAGGTGATTGCCGCCTCGTGTGTACTGTCGTTGAGGCAGCAACGTAAGCGGTAATCGTCGTGAAATATCGCGCACGGTCTATCGGGCTTCTGTGCTTGTTTCTTCATTCTCGTCGCTCTACCTAGGCGATGAAAAGCGTGGCTGAATTGCCAATCAAGTCCGTCGCAGGAAGTGACGCATCTCCAGCGAGCACGCGCTGCACTATCTCCCTCTTGTCATCTCCGGCGGCAAGAAGCAGCAGAGATTCACATTGGTGAAGCAGTGGCAACGTCCATGTGACTCGCACCGGTGGCGGTTTCGGGGAGTCCGTGATGGCGCGAACCGAGGCATCTGTCGCTCGATGCAGCGCGTGACCAGGAAAAATCGATGCCACATGTCCATCTGGGCCAATGCTTACGACAGCAACCTTAGGCATTCCAACTGCGTGAAGTCTGGTTTGGTAGTCAAGGGCGGCCATGTCGATGGTTGATGCATCTCGCGGACCGAGCACTGACTCAATCGTCACCACTGATGATTCATGAGCGTGAGTGAGCAACGCTGTGTCATTGCGCTGCGAGTCGCCGTGCGGCAGGTAACGCTCGTCACTGAACCAGAAGTGGGTTGCCTCAACACCGGCCTCACGCGAGTGCGCTGTTGCCTTGATTGCGTCTAGGAGCGCGAGACTCACACGCGTCCCCACTCGACCGCCGGTGAGCGCGACTCCGTGTGACAGGTCGCTATGCATCACTGTGTCAACCACCGCGGCCACAAGGTCATCGGCGGTTGCGAATTCACGGATGGCGACGGTCATGGACCATCGGCATGAAAGTGAGGGCTAGCAGCCAGAGTGTCGGCATACACCTCATCCGGGTCAAGTCGGCGCAACTCTTCGAGCAACAGGTCGCGCGTATCGCGTCGACGCAAGCCGACTTCACTCGCTGGATATCCCGGCACCTGCAGTGTTGCTTTCGTGCCGTCTGGTCGGGTGATGCTGATGTCACCGCGCTGCGTGTGTAAATGGACAGCAGTGATTCCTGGTCCCCGTGATGCGCGCATGGTGACAGGCACTCCCAATGCCTGATGAAGCCACGCTGCTAGCAGCGGTCCACTTGGGTTGCTGCGAGCAGCGGCAACCTCCGCGCCGGTAACCGGTGCATGGGGTCGATCAAGTGCTGCAGCAAGTAACGCCCGCCACGGTGTGACACGAGTCCAGGCAAAATCAGTGTCTCCTGGTGCGTAGGAGTGCGCATGCTCTTGAAGCTCAGCCCGGCTACGCGCGGCCAATGCCGCGTCTGTGATGCGCCGACGCGCAAGTAATCCAAGTGGGTCAGTGGCAGGGGACTTCGGTGCATCGCTTGCCCACCACACCACCACCGGCGCGTCTGGAATCAGAAGCGGTAGGGCGACGCTGGCGGTGTGAGCGGCCATCGGACCGCGTAAGCGCAACGCAATCAACTCACCGGGGCCTTCATCGCCGGCGACAGAAATCTCTGCATCCAATTGCGCAGCGGTGCGACCTGGTCGGGGGATGATGCCAAGAATGCGCATCGGATGTTCGCTAGCGGCAGCTGTGGCAGCGTGCAGCGCATCGGCCTGGTCGGCTTCGTCTGCAACCACAATCAGCGTCAGCACCATGCCCACGGCGATGGCGCCTTTGCGGTTCTTCTCCGCTCGAATGGCTTCGGAGATGGCGGAAACAGTGGTGTCTTCTAACCGAATCATGGGCGCCGCCACGTCCGGCCATCGCGAGCCAACATCGCTTCGGCACTTGCTGGACCCCAGGTTCCAGCCGCATAGGCCGCAGGCTTGTCGTGATGGGCCCAGAATTCCAAGACTGGATCCAAGATTCGCCACGACTGCTCTACTTCTTCGTGTCGTGGGAAGAGTGGCGGGTCCCCGAGCAAAACATCGAGAATCAATCGCTCGTAGGCCTCTGGACTTGTCTCCGTGAAGGACTCTCCGTAGCCAAAGTCCATGGAAACATCGCGCACTTCCATTGCAGTGCCCGGCACCTTTGACCCAAAGCGCACGGTCACACCTTCATCAGGTTGCACTCGAATCACAAGCGCGTTGTTACCGAGTTCGCGAGTGTCAGTTACGGCAAAAGGCAAGTGCGGAGCGCGTTTGAAGACCACGGCAATCTCAGTGACTCGGCGAGCGAGACGCTTACCCGTGCGAAGGTAGAACGGCACACCCGCCCAGCGGCGAGTATCAACAAGAAGTTTCACTGCGGCATAAGTCTCTGTGGACGAATCAGGTAGCACGCCTGACTCATCGTGGTAGCCAGCCACCAACTCGCCACCTTGCCAGCCGCCGGCATATTGACCACGGGCAGTGCTGGTTGCGAGGTCATCAGGCAGCACCACCGCCTGCAGAATTTTCTCCTTCTCAAAGCGCACGTGTGTGGCATCAAAGGAGATGGGCTCTTCCATCGCAGTAAGTGCGAGTAGTTGCAGCAGGTGGTTCTGAATGACATCACGAGCCGCACCGATGCCGTCGTAGTAACCAGCGCGACCACCGATGCCAATGTCTTCAGCCATGGTGATTTGCACATGGTCAACAAAGTTGCTATTCCAGACCGGTTCAAACATTGCGTTGGCAAAGCGCAGGGCAAGGATGTTCTGCACGGTCTCTTTGCCAAGGTAGTGGTCGATACGAAACACACTGCCCGTGGGAAAAACTTCACCAAGCGTGCGGTTAAGTTCCTGTGCGCTGGCTAAATCATGACCAAAAGGCTTCTCGACAACGACACGACGCCATGCGTCTGGCCGCTGTTGAGACAAACCTGAAGACTTCAATTGTTCAACCACCGTCGGGAACATCCCAGGGGGGATGGAAAGGTAAAAGGCATGATTTCCGCCAGTGCCCAACTCAGCATCCAATGTGGCAACAGTCTGATTGAGTGCAGCAAAAGCAGATGGGTCACCAAGGTCACCGGTGACATACCGGATACCAGCCGCAAGTTGCTGCCATGTGTCCTCGTTGAACGGTGTGCGCGCATGTTCGCGGACAGCATCATGAACAATCTGCGCGAAGTCTTGGGTGGCGAAGTCTCGGCGTGCAAACCCGACCAATGCAAAGCCCGGTGGCAAGAGGCCGCGGTTGGCTAGGTCGTAAATCGCGGGCATCAGCTTTCGACGCGCTAAGTCTCCCGTGACACCAAAGATGACCAAGCTGCATGGTCCGGCGATGCGAGGCAGTCTGCGGTCACGCGGATCGCGAAGTGGATTGTTCACACGTCCATCCTCTGCCTTTGGCTCAGTCTTCAATCTGCCAACGCGGCAGAAACTGTGGCCAGTAAGTCATTCCACGCGTCGATGAATTGGGTGACCCCTGCAACTTCAAGCTCGTTGACAATCGTGTCGTAGTTGATACCCAGTGCTGCAAGTCGTTCCCAGGTCAATCTCGCTGACTCCACATTGGGTGAGATGGTGTCACCAGTGATGCGCCCATGGTCTGCAACGGCATCGAGAGTGGCGGCTGGCATGGTGTTCACACATGGACGAGCAACGAGTTCAACCACGTAACGGGTGTCGTCATACGCCGGGTCTTTGACACCGGTGGAAGCCCACAGTGGTCGCTGAATGTGAGCGCCAGCAGTCTGCAACTCCTGCCATTGAGTACTCGCGCGGAAGTTTTCAAAGGCTTCCCAGGCAAGCCGCGCATTTGCGATTGCTGCCTGTCCCAGGAATTCGGCTGCCTGAACATCTGGGTGGGCTTTCAGTGCAGCATCCACGGCGGTGTCAACTCGACTCACAAAGAACGATGCCACGGAGTGGATGTTCCCTAGGTCGCGCCCGAACGCCCGGGCTGCTGCGAGTCCATCAGCCCAAGCACTGAGAACTTCCCGATAGCGTGCGATGCCGAAAATCAAGGTGCAGTTGACGCTGATGCCCTCGCTGATGAGTGTTGTCACTGCCGGCAACCCAGCCAGTGTGGCCGGAACCTTGATCATCACATTCTGGCGATTCACTGCTGCAAATAGGCGGCGACCGTCTGCAATCGTGCCGGTCGTGTCATGGGCTAGACGTGGATCCACTTCAATACTCACGCGACCATCTATGCCGTGTGTGGATTCATAGATAGGCAGGAAAAGGTCACAGGCAGCCTGCACATCGGCCACGGTCACATCGCGCACCGCAGTATCGGCATCTGCTCCGGCTGCACGCAGGTCCGCGAGTTGTGGTGCGTACTCCGCGCCACCGCTAGCCACCGCTTTGGCGAAAATGGATGGGTTGGTGGTCACTCCAACCACATTGGAATGTGCAATCAGTTCGCTCAACGACCCACTTTGCAGACGTCCGCGACTGAGGTCGTCGAGCCAGACGGAAACGCCGGCGGCACTTAACTCAGCAAGTGGTCGCGTGCTCATCCTTGAGCCCTCTCTATGGTTTCATGAGCAATTGTTACAACATTGGCAATGGTGAAGCCACGCTCTTCGAAGAGATGTTCCGCGCTAGCCGAAGCACCAAACTCATCAATGCCAATCACTGCACCGTCAGTGCCCACAAATCTCCACCAGCCTTGAGTTGCACCTGCTTCTATCGCAACACGTGCTCGGACGGCTTTGGGAAGAACCTGTTCTTGATAGTCCAGAGGTTGTTCGGTGAACCATTCAATGCTTGGCATCGAAACCACGCGAGCGCCAATACCTTCTTCTGACAGTGCCTCGGCGGATTCAATTGCGAGGGCAACCTCCGAACCGGTTGCAATCAAGATGACATCTAGTTGAGAGCCTGATTCCTGGCGAATGATGTAACCACCGCGACGGGCCGAAAGTGCAGGTGCGTCACCGAGCACCGGAATGGCCTGTCGAGTGAGCACCAAACCGGCAGGTGCATTGCGTCGCAATGCCTCAAGGAACACAACGGATGTCTCATTGGCATCCGCAGGTCGCAGGACCGAAAATTCCGGGATTGCGCGCAGCGCCCAGAGGTGTTCAATTGGTTGGTGCGTGGGTCCGTCTTCACCAAGGCCGATGCTGTCGTGTGTCCAAACAAAAAGACTGCGCGTTTGCATGAGCGCGGAGAGGCGCACTGCACCACGCATGTAGTCACTAAACACAAGGAACGTTCCGGCAAAAGGTCGAGATAGACCATCCAACGCAATTCCGTTGACGATGGCTCCCATCGCGTGTTCACGAACACCAAAGTGAATGATGCGGCCGTTGACGGCAGCATCTGAAAAACCGGAACCATCCGGCAGGAATGAGCCACCGTCATGGATTGTGGTGTTGTTGCTCTCTGCAAGGTCAGCGCTACCGCCCCAAAGCTCGGGGAGGTAGTCGGCGAGTGCATTCAACGCCGTACCAAATGCTGCACGTGTTGCAATCTTCTCGCCTTCGTTGAATTGCGGTAGTGCGAGTTCAATGTCCGATGGCAGCAAACCAGTGTGGAGGCGCTCGAGCAATCGTGCGGTCTCAACATTCTGCGTTGACCAAAGCTGGAACTTTCGTGCCCACTGTTCATTCGCTGCAGCACCACGCTGCGCCACCTGCTGCGTGTGTTCAAGCACATCGGCATCGACAACGAATGATTCCTCTGGGTTGAATCCCAGCACTTCTTTGGTCGCCGCAACTTCGGCAGCGCCAAGTGCTGACCCATGCGATTTTGCAGTGTTGCGCGCGTTTGGTGCGGGCCAGGCAATGACGGTGCGCAGTCGAATCAGCGTGGGCTTGTCGGAGACTGCGGCGGCTTCTGTAAGTGCGGAGTGCAAGTGCGCAACATCCACGCTGCCATCTGTTTGGTGCTCCACGGTAATGGTGTGCCACCCATATGCCTGGTAGCGCGCGGCGACGTCCTCAGTGAACGCACGGTGCGTGTCACCTTCAATGGAGATTCTGTTGTCGTCGTAGATGACAACGAGGTTGTCGAGTTTTTGGGTACCTGCCAATGATGAGGCTTCGCCACTGATGCCCTCTTCTAAATCACCATCGGACGCCAACACCCAGACTCGATGGTCGAATGGACTTTGACCACGGGGGGCGTGTGGATCAAGGGTGTAGCGCCAGTAGCGCTGCGACATCGCCATGCCCACCGCAGTTGCAACCCCTTGTCCTAACGGACCGGTGGTGGTTTCCACCCCAACGGTGTGCCCGTACTCAGGGTGGCCAGGTGTGGCACTTCCGGCGGTGCGAAATTCCATTAAGTCTTCAAGTGTTAGGTCGTATCCGGAGAGGAACAGTTGAATGTAAAGCGTCAGGCTGGAGTGCCCACACGACAGCACAAAGCGGTCACGGCCAAGCCAAAGCGGATCACTCGGGTCATGGCGCAGGTGATGTTGGAACAGCAGATAAGCCGCAGGAGCCAGCGCCATCGCGGTGCCAGGGTGGCCGTTACCGACCTTCTGCACCGCATCCATTGCGAGCACGCGCGCGGTGGCGACGGCTCGATCGTCCAATTCAGTCCAGTTCAACGCAGCCACGGCGGTGAGCCTAGCGGCGCAGACGCTCATAGACTCGTGGCGTGACCGTCACAAGCGATGTTGTCTCGCGTCCCACGTCTCGTGCGGTCGTTCGTGACTATGTGCTGCTCACGAAGCCTCGCATCATCGAGTTGTTGCTCGTGACCACCATTCCCGTGATGTTCGCCGCCGCCGGGGGGTGGGTCAGTCTGGGTCTACTGCTGAGCACTGTGGCCGGGGGCACATTGGCTGCAGCATCGGCCAACGTTTTCAACTGTGTCCTGGACCGAGACATCGATGCAGCCATGCGTCGCACGGCACATCGAGGGACTGCCACTGGCGTCATCGGGGTGAGTCAGGCAATCGCCTTCGGCACCGCACTCGGTGTGGGGAGCATCGCTCTGCTCGGACTTTTCGTGAACTGGTTGAGCGCCGCATTGGCATGTGCGGCCATCGTCGCCTACGTGGGTGGCTACACCGTGCTGCTCAAGCGCCGTACCAGTTCGAACATCGTGTGGGGCGGACTCGCGGGCTGCTTTCCGGTTCTCATCGGTTGGGCGGCTGTCACGGGTCGTGTGTCCATGGCTTCGCTTGCTTTGTTTTTGGTGGTCTTCTTTTGGACACCGCCGCACTACTGGCCATTGAGCATGAAGTTCGCAGATGACTACAACGCAGCCGGAGTTCCGATGCTCGGTGCGGTGGCAAGTGCGCCCACGGTTGCAAACGCTGTGATTCGGTATGCGTGGGCGACGGTGGGAACATCACTGGTGTACGCGCCGCTTGCTGGTGCCGGGATTGTGTATTGGTCAAGTGCCAGCATGGCCGGTGGATGGTTCATATTTGAGGCCTATCGCTTACGTGCGCGCATCGAAGATGCATCATCGCCCATGCGGCTGTTCCATTTTTCCATCACATATTTGACGCTGGTTTTCCTTGCCGTCGGTGTGGACGCATTCGTACGTTGATGAATTAAGCGGTGCGAGTTAGGGCGCTGTGACCATGCTGACTGCGAGACACCGCCGCTAATCGCACAGCCCCACTCCACGTCAACACTGCCAGTGCCACATGTACGCCCACCAGCGCCGCTGGCAAATCCAACGCTGATTGCGCGTATCCAACCGCGGCTTGGGTGAGCAAAAGCCCCAGTAAACGACGGCTCACTTGTCGTCGCACATCTGTCCGGGGGAGTGCAGTTGTTCGGCGCACACAGATCACCACGCACGCCACAAGGGTCCAGGCTGAACTGCTGTGCATAACCGTGGCAACGAGCGGGTGCCATGGGAAACGAGTTGTGACATCAGCATCGCCGGCGTGCGGTCCGGCGCCAGTCACGGCTGTGCCAAGGAGCAAAACCGCGGAGGCGCCAAGGATCAACCATCGAACAGGGATTGCGGCAGTGGACACGGCATTCGGCACGGTGATCGAGTCAGGTTCTGAAAGAGGCGAACCATGTGAACTCACGCGTACGACGTACACCTGGGCTGCGGCGATGATGCCCGCACTGACGATGAAGTGTGCCGCAACCCACCACGGGCTTAACCCTGTGAGCACGGTCAAGCCGCCCACCACCGCCTGTGCAACCGTTCCAAGTAGAGGGCTTGCAGCAAGAAGGCGTAGCGCTCGCTTCTTCGGGTGGTGCTTTAGGTGTCGCATCGCTGTGATGAGTGCTGCGATGGCCGTAGCGGCGACAGCGAAGGTTAAAAGCCGGTTACCAAACTCAATACTCGCGTGATACTTCGATGCTGGATGAGGCACAGGGGTGTAGGAACCCGGCATACATTCCGGCCAAGTGGGGCAGCCAAGCCCTGAGCCGGTCAGCCGCACCAAGGCACCGGTGATGACGATGCCAATCTGGGCCGCCAAGGCCAGCCAGGCAGTGATGCGCACACTCGGCGGAAGTGCCTCGTCGGTAGGCATGCCTAGGTTTGTGGAGTTGACGGCACCACCACGAGTCTGTGTCACAACGGCGACACTAGAGCGAATCGGTGAATCCAGCACCGCCACCCCATCCACGAACCCGCGTCTGGTGCAGAACTACCCATGAGGACTGCCGACATGGATGTTTGGTCATGTGTTCTGTTTGCGACCCCTGCGGATGCGCACCGCCAGGATTTATGAAACACTCCGGTTATGCAATTCGAGGCAGGGCGCGACATTACGGTCTCAGGGGCCGTGGTGAGAGTTGCTCGTTCCTTGGTTGTGTTGGGCCCAAGCAGCACCTCAGACGTGGCAGCCCACCTTGGATTTAGCACTGTCGTGGTGGGTCGTCATTTCGAGACACTCCGCGAGGCTGGTTGGGTCACCAGTAGTGACCAAGCCCCCTACGGTCCAGCCGCGCTGGCCAACCGGGTACGCCGTCGTGGCCGCCCGGCTCGGGTCTGGACCTTGACCCCACAAGGTCAGCGTGAACTTGCCGGACATCCCGAACACGCCGCACAACAACTGCGCCACGCCGTGACTTTCATTTCTGAACGTCTAGGCGCGGAAGGTGTGAAGGCCTTTGCGGAGGAGACCGGGCGTCATCACGCGGCGCGTTGGCGTGATGTTGGTGTCGTTGATTCAACAACTCTGGCTGGCGCCCTAGATGCAGACGGTTATGCCGCAATGGTGACGACATTGGCAGATGGGCATGGCGAACAACTGTGTCAGCACCACTGCCCCATTCGCGACGTGGCCAGTGAGCACCCTGAATTTTGTGAGGCCGAAACTCGCGCAATAGCGGAAGTCCTCGGTCGCAATGTGGTTCGACTCGAAACCATTGCACGTGGCGGTCACGTGTGCACGACCTTGATTCCTAACCAACCAACTCGCAAGGAGGGCGTTGCCGTATGACCACTGCCGAGGATCTCGCAGTTGCCGACCGGTATGAATTTGGATGGTCAGACTCTGACCGGGCGGGAGCCCTTGCCAAGCGCGGTTTGAGTGAAGATGTGGTGCGCGAAATTTCTGCACTCAAGGGCGAGCCTGAGTGGATGTTGGACATCCGCCTCAAGGGATTGCGACTTTTTGATCGCAAGCCGATGCCCAATTGGGGTAGTGATCTCAATGGCATTGATTTTGACACCATTAAGTACTTTGTTCGCTCAACTGAAAAGCAGGCAAGCTCATGGGAAGACTTGCCTGAAGACATTCGCAATACCTACGACAAACTCGGCATTCCAGATGCGGAGAAGAAGCGTCTTGTCGCGGGTGTCGCCGCTCAATACGAGTCGGAAGTGGTCTACCACAAAATCCGCGAGGACCTTGAAGAGCAGGGTGTCATCTTTCTGGACACAGACACAGCGTTGAAGGAACATCCGGAGTTGTTCCGTGAGCACTTCGCAACCGTTATCCCTGTTGGAGATAACAAGTTTGCAGCACTAAACACGGCTGTGTGGAGTGGTGGCTCATTCATCTATGTGCCCAAGGGTGTGAAAGTTGATATCCCACTCCAGGCCTACTTCCGCATTAACACGGAAAACATGGGGCAATTTGAACGTACGCTCATCATTGTCGATGAAGATGCCTACGTGCATTATGTGGAGGGTTGCACTGCGCCGATTTATTCAAGCGATTCATTGCACTCAGCGGTGGTAGAAATCATCGTGAAGAAGGGTGCGCGCTGCCGCTACACCACAATCCAGAACTGGTCAAACAACGTTTATAACCTTGTGACCAAGCGTGCCGTGGCACACGAAGGTGCCACGATGGAGTGGATTGACGGCAACATCGGGTCGAAAGTGACGATGAAATACCCAGCGGTGTGGCTCGTTGGCGAGCATGCTCGCGGCGAAACTTTTTCGATTGCTTTCGCCGGTGCCGGGCAACACCAGGATGCTGGCGCGAAGATGGTCCACGCTGCTCCTAACACATCTAGCAGCATCATCAGCAAGTCCGTTGCGCGCAATGGTGGACGCACGTCGTATCGCGGTTTGGTGCAGGTGCAAGAAGGCTGCAGCGGCTCGAAGTCGACGGTCAAGTGCGATGCGTTGCTGGTGGATGACATTTCTCGCTCGGATACCTACCCCTATGTCGACGTTCGTGATGACGATGTCGCAATGGGTCATGAGGCGTCAGTGTCGAAGGTGTCCGAGGACCAGTTGTTCTACCTGATGTCACGCGGCATTGAAGAAGACGAAGCCATGGCAATGATTGTTCGCGGCTTCGTTGAACCCATTGCACGTGAATTGCCGATGGAGTACGCGCTTGAACTGAACCGCCTCATCGCACTGCAAATGGAAGGGGCAGTTGGCTAATGTCTGCCACCACCGCCCATTCACACAGTGTCCCTATCAACATCGTCAGTGGCACTCGTTCCACCGATCCGGCTGATTTCCCGGTGATTTCCGCACAGCAAGAGATGTGGCGCTTCACTCCCGTGGCGAAACTCGAACCACTTGAGGCTGCTGAGTTTTCCGAGGCGCAGGTGAAGGTCGCGGCACCAGCTGACGTTGCTGTGAGGACAACCAACGCACCTGGCCGCTATGTCCCAACCGACCGGATTGCAGCCACCACGTGGTCTCGCACACCTTCTGTCACTGAAGTATCAATCTCACCTGAAGCAGTGCTCAATGAGCCCGTCAAGATTGACGTGGCCCTCAATGGTGCGGTCGCGCAGTTTGTTCGGGTGGTGATTGCAGCCGGTATGCATAGCCAGGCTGCGGTGGAACTCACGTTTACTGGCCAGGGGTCAGGGGGCGCCATCATTGAGTTGCAGGCGGATGCCGGAGCACATGTGACATTCACGCATCTGACAGAGATGAGTTCGAAATCAACTCTGGTGGTGCATGTGCCTGCATTCCTCGGTCGTGATGCCGTCTTGCGTTCGCACACCCTGACATTGGGTGGTGGGCTCGTGCGCATAGTTCCCACGGTTCACTACGAAGGCCCCGGAGCAGATGCGCAATTGTCTGGAGCATTTATTGCCGGCCCTGGTCACCATGTTGAACATCGCACACTCGCTGACCACACAGTTGCTAACTGTCGGAGCCATGTTGCTTACAAGGGCGTGCTCAGCGGCACGCGCGAGGAACCTGCTCGTAGCGTCTGGATTGGCGATGTGCTCATCCATTCGGCTGCAACCGGGACTGACACCTACGAGTTGAATCGCAATCTCGTGATGAATGAGTTCGCACGCGCTGACTCCGTTCCCAACTTGGAAATCGAGACCGGTGACATTGCTGGCGCTGGCCATGCGTCGGCGACAGGTCGGCTTGATGATGAGCAGGTGTTCTACCTCATGTCGCGTGGGGTGGATCGAACCACCGCCACATCCCTCATTGTGGCGGGATTCTTTGACGATTTGCTTGCAGTAGTCCCTTCAGAGGAATGTGCCAATCGAGTCCGCGAACGACTTGCTCAGGTGTTGGCATGAGCGACTGGGTCATTGTCGGGCAACGCTCGCAGTTTGCGCCAGGCACAGCAACTCGAGTGCAGGTTGCCGATGCTGCGGTTGCTGTTGTCAACACCGAACAAGGTGAGTTGTTTGCAGTGTCAGACACGTGCACCCATGCAGAAGTGAGCTTGTCTGAAGGTGAGGTTGAGGACTGTGCCATTGAATGTTGGTTGCATGGTTCGAGATTTGACCTTCGCTCTGGCGAACCCAGTGGACCGCCAGCCACAGTTGCTTTGACCACATACGACGTCGCGATGAGTGACGACGCTGACCCCGTAATTTCCGTGCGCCTACACGCGTGAACCAGCCTAAGGAGAACTGATGTCCACTCTCGAAATTCGCAACCTGCACGTCTCGGTCGCCGCAGAAGGCGGAGATCGCGAAATCCTGCGCGGAGTTAACCTCACAGTGAAGACTGGCGAGATCCACGCCATCATGGGACCGAATGGGTCCGGAAAGTCAACCCTGGCTTACTCACTCGCTGGTCATCCGAAATACACCGTCACCAGCGGTGACGTGTTGCTCGATGGCGAGAACATCCTCGAGATGTCCGTGGACGAGCGGGCGCGCGCTGGACTGTTCCTCGCCATGCAGTACCCAGTCGAAGTCCCTGGCGTCTCGGTGAGCAACTTCCTTCGCACTGCTGCAACTGCAGTGCGCGGTGAGGCTCCGAGAGTGCGCGAATGGGTTGGTGAACTTAAAGACGCGATGAAGTCGCTCAGCATGGATCCGGCCTTCGCCCAGCGCAATGTCAATGAAGGCTTCTCCGGCGGAGAGAAGAAGCGCCACGAAATCTTGCAAATGCAATTGCTCAATCCGAAGTTTGCGGTGCTGGATGAAACCGACTCTGGGCTTGACGTCGATGCGTTGAAGGTGGTCAGCGAAGGTGTGAACGCCATTCATGCTCATGGCGGAGTCGGCACGCTGCTCATTACGCACTACACCCGAATCCTGCGGCATGTGAAGCCTGACTTTGTCCACGTGTTCGTCGACGGTGCCATCGTCGCAGAGGGTGGCGCAGAGCTGGCAGAAGAACTTGAGGCTCACGGCTATGAGCGTTTTGTGCAGCAGGCACGCGCGGCGGTATGACTCAATCCGCTGCGCAAGCAGGCACGCAGGTGACACCGAATGGATGGAGCGCAGAGCAGATTCGGGCTGACTTTCCGATTCTGACGCGCCGAATGCGCTCGGGGTCGCAGTTGGTGTACCTCGATTCCGCGGCCACATCGCAAAAGCCGCGAGCGGTTGTGGATGCCGAGCGTGAGTTCTATGAGCAGCACAACGCGGCTGCCCACCGCGGTTCTCATCAACTCGCAGAGGAAGCCACTCACGCGTACGAGTCCGCTCGAGCGGATGTCGCAGCATTCATCAACGCCGCGCCTGCAGACGTCGTGTTCACCAAGTCTGCGACGGATTCACTCAATCTCATTGCACATGCCTTTGCTAGCGCCACGATGCTCGCTGCGCGTGGTCACAGCGCGGATCCAAAGTTTGTGCTGCATGAAGGCGACAACATCGTCCTCACGGAGGCTGAGCATCACGCCAACTTGGTGCCGTGGCAAGAACTTGCGGCTAAGACCGGAGCGCAGTTGCGGTGGGTCACCGTGTCACCGGAAGGTCGGGTGCGCACGGAGGAACTTCAATCGCTGGTGGATGCGCGCACGCGGGTGGTTGCGTGTGCGCATGTTTCGAATGTACTTGGGGGGCTACTCGACATTTCTGCATTTGGCATCGCCGCCCATAACGTTGGCGCACTGTTTGTTCTAGACGCATGTCAATCAGTGCCGCATATGCCCGTTGACATCGGGTCGACTGGAGCGGATTTGGCTGCGTTCAGCGCACACAAGATGCTTGGGCCCACAGGGCTCGGCATCTTGTGGGGACGTGCGGAAGTGCTAGCCGCGATGCCCGTGGTGGACACTGGCGGCTCCATGATCAGTCACGTCACCATGGAAAAGTCCACATATCTACCAGCACCTGCAAAGTTTGAACCCGGAGTTCCGGCCATGGCTCAAGCAGTGGGCACTGGCGCAGCCGTGCGGTATCTCACGAATTTAGGAATGTCCACAGTGCACAAGCATGTGCAGGAGTTGGCGGCCAGTGCAGTTCAACAACTCTCAGAACAACAGGGTGTGCGAGTGCTGACATCACCAGATGCGGCTCCCATTTCTGCGGTGTCGTTTGTGCTTGATGGAGTGCATCCACATGATGTTGGTCAGATTCTCGACGATGACGGCATTGCCGTGCGTGTGGGTCACCACTGCGCGTGGCCGTTGATGCGCGCCTTAGGTGTGCCTGCCACGGTGCGAGCATCGTTTGGTCCTTACAACACAGCAGCAGAGGTTGACCGACTTGTGGAGTCAGTTGTTCGCGCACGGAGGTTCTTTGGATGAGCATCGACGGCATGTACCAAGAAGTGATTCTTGACCACCATAAGCATCCCGTGGGCAAAGGCTTGCGAGAGCCGTTCAGCGCGCAAACTCACCACATCAACACCTCGTGCGGAGACGAGTTGACTGTGCGAGTCCTTGTAAATGATTCCACCGGCGAACTCACTGACGTGTCATGGGACGGTCAAGGATGTGCCATCAGCATTGCATCGATGAGCATCTTGGCCGAGTCGGTGACTGGAAACTCAGTGACAGTTGCGCGCGACCTGCACGAGAAGTTTCTCACGCTCATGCGCAGGGGTAGCCCAATTCCCAGCCCGAGTGAAGTGTGCACTCTTGGGGTGGATGGCAGTGTCCGATGCACTTGACCAAGCACGTCACTCAGTATGAGGAGAATCTGATGACACAAACAGTTGCGCCCCGGTCGGCAGATGATGTGATGGAAGCCATGCGAGATGTTGTTGACCCTGAATTGGGCATCAATGTTGTGGACCTCGGCTTGGTCTACGGCGTCACTCTCGACCCAGATGGAACCGCAGTGATTGACATGACGCTCACATCGGCTGCGTGCCCATTGACTGACGTGATTGAAGATCAAACGCGCAACGCGTTGTCTGGTCTCGTGCCAGACCACCGCATCAACTGGGTGTGGATGCCACCATGGGCGCCAGACAAAATCACCGACGCGGGGCGAGAGATGTTGCGCGCGCTCGGTTTCAACCTTTGAGTAGCACCGCAGCGTATGCTGCGCAGCATTAAAGGTGAAACCAAAGAGCGGCGATAGCGTGTGGCGCAAGAGTCCGAAAAATTGCATGACGTGCTTGGCTCGCATAAGTAAGAAGTTTTGAGGTTAGTCATGGGAATGCACGGAAACTGGATGATGTACCGGTCGCTTACGAGCGATCGAAGCGTCAAGAACCAGCGGCTCGCAGAGGGGACTCGAGGTCGAGTCTTTGGCTACGCGCGCAAGTACAAGCGCGTGATCTCCATCTACCTTGTGGTGTTGGTGATTAGTGCCGTACTCGTTGTTGCACAGCCTTTGCTCTTTCGCTACATCGTTGACCACGGAATTCAAGTCAAGAATTCCAAGGTCGTTGTGGTGTGCGCGCTGCTGATTGCCGGTTTGGCTGTTGTTGACAATGCGCTGGGTTTGGTTGGCAGGTGGTTGAGTTCCCGGATTGGTGAAGGTCTCATCTTTGACCTACGAACTCAGGTGTTTGAGCATGTGCAAACGCAACCGATTGCATTCTTTACCCGCGCCCAGACGGGGGCATTGGTCTCTCGACTCAATTCAGATGTGGTGGGCGCTCAACAGGCGTTCACATCCACACTAGGTGGCGTCGTAGGTAATCTGATTTCACTCATCATCACCGTTGCCACGATGGCCGTGTTGTCTTGGAAAATCACGCTTGCGGCACTCTTGCTCCTACCCGTGTTCTTGTTGCCAGCCAGAGTTCTCGGGCGCAAACTTGCGGCGCTGAGTCGCGAACAGATGAATCTCAACGCTGATCTCAGCAATCAAATGACTGAGCGGTTCAACGTCAGTGGCGCGCTTTTGGTCAAACTCTTCGGCCGTCCGAAGGATGAAATTGACTACTTCTCGAGCCGTGCCGCCCGGGTGCGCGACATTGGAATCTCCATTGCCGTCGCCAACCGTTTCTTCTTCAGCGCCCTCACGCTGGTGGCGTCACTGGCTACCGCCATCGCGTATGGGTTCGGTGGGCTTTCAGTCATCAACAACGAGTTCACCTTCGGAACATTGCTGGCACTAGTGGGGCTCTTGGCGCAGCTGTATGGACCGTTAACAGCGCTGTCCAATGTCCGAGTGGACATCATGACCGCGTTGGTGTCGTTTGAACGTGTGTTTGAGGTTTTGGATTTGCCGCCTCTGGTGAAAGATGCGCCTGGGGCGATGGCATTGCCTCATGGACCAACCGCGGTCGAGTTCAAGAATGTTCACTTCCGCTATCCCACAGCAGCCGAAGTTTCTTTGGCTTCGTTGGAGTCGGTTGCCCGTGCTGAAAGCATTGCCGGTGGTCAAAGTGTGCTGAATGGGGTGGATTTCTCCGCCCCTGCTGGCAGTTTGGTGGCGCTCGTTGGGCCCTCAGGGGCAGGTAAGACCACCATCACGTCGCTCGTCAGCCGCCTCTATGACGTCTCTGACGGTTCGGTGATTGTTGGGGGACATGATGTCCGCGAACTCACCCAGGAATCGCTGCACTCGGTGATTGGTGTTGTGACACAGGACGCGCATATGTTTCACGACACCATTCGAAACAATCTTCTTTACGCCCGGCCAGATGCGTCCGATGAGGACCTGCGAAAGGCCTGTATCGATGCACAAATCTGGGACTTGATTGAGCGGCTACCCGATGGTCTTGACACCGTCGTTGGAGACCGTGGCCACCGGCTTTCCGGTGGGGAGAAGCAGCGGATGGCAATTGCTCGGCTATTGCTGAAGGCGCCAAATGTGGTCGTACTTGACGAGGCCACCGCACACCTGGACTCTGAAAGTGAAGCCGCGGTGCAACGCGCACTCGCACAGGCCCTCAAAGGGCGCACATCGTTAGTGATTGCTCACCGCTTGTCCACGATTCGCGACGCGAGCCAAATCTTGGTGATCGACGGTGGCCAGGTTGCCGAACGGGGCACCCATGAAGAGTTGCTGGCCAAAGGCGGGCTGTATGCAAGCCTTTATGAAACTCAATTCGCAGATCAGGCATCCCAGACGATTTAGTGGCTGGGGCGTC